>JAYTHM010000031.1:0-2111 GCA_043732645.1 Frankiales bacterium | reverse complement strand
TCCTGACGATCGCCCCCGCCGCTGCTACACCGGGACGGTGGGGGCATCAGGCCCTTCCTGGACTAGGGCCAGGACATACCTGCCCAGGTCGCGCCCAGTCCTACTCACGCCTGAGCCTGGACCTTGCTCATCTTCTTCAGGGCATCGAGGTACACGTCGTTGTCGCTCATCAGCACGGCTAACCACTTCGCTACGCCCCAGCTCAGTGACGGGAACCGGACGTACAGCTCAGCGATTGCCAGGACCTCGGCGCAGGCATGGGGCGAGTGCCGGTCGTTGTTGGTCGCGACCGACGACGGTGCACCCGGCCGGCCCATCTGCGGACGTCACACGATCTTCTGGTAGCCAGTCACCGTCATGACGAACCCCGCTCTGGCTCGATGGGCGGAGGGGCCACGCTGTCCGTCCGACGGATTGACCTGGCGACCTGCAGCTCGCGGGACAGGTCAGCGTCGGTCATCACGAGCCAGACCAGGCCGCAGTCCTGCGGGCCGGTGACCGACCCGAGGCACAGCGTGCACGGCTCGCCGGGCCGGATCGGGCACTGTGGCTCCGGGCGGGTCCGGGTAGTGCGGGGTACCGGCATCATGCGTGTCCTCCTGAGCACTCGACCACCTGGGACCAAACCGAGGTCAGCGAGCAGTCGCAGCGTCGAGTTCGTACGTTGACCCCAACTCAGTCACGATCTTCACCTGGTCCCCGATCCTGGGCGTGGAACCGGTCCTGTGCTCGCGCAACGGGTGTTGGCTCACCACGTTTTAGCCCCTACCCGCACAGTGAGCCCTGCCAAACGAGTGTTCAGAGAGCATCGCCACATCGCCCCAACGCCACACCTAGGATTCTGGCCAACGGCTACCCCCACACGACTGTCGCCGCCATCGCCCAGCGCGTGGGTGTCTCCGAGGACTTGGTGTTCCAGCTTTTCGAAACCAAGCGGGGCGTGCTCAAGGTCGTCATGGACGTGGCGATCGGTGGCGACGACGACCTGCCGCTGCTGGAGCGGGAAGGGCCACAGGCCGTCCGAGCTGCGACCGATCAGCGGGAGCAGTTGCGGCTGTTCGCTGCCGGGATCACCAGCCAGCTCGACCGGTTGCGACCCATGCACGACATGATGCGCAGCGCAGCCGCCGTCGAACCGGAGATCTCCGCACTCAACGATGACCTCAACCGGCGCCAGCGCCGTCACGCCATGAACATGATCGCTACGTGGGTCGCCCAGGTCGGGCCGCTGCGGGGCGAGATGACCACGGAGGACGCCGGCTCGATCCTCTGGACCCTCGCCAGCCCCGATGTCCACCGCATGCTCACCGTGCAGAACTCGTGGAGCAGCCAGCACTTCCAGGACTGGCTCAGGGAGACGCTCATCGCCACCCTGCTGCCGTGAGAACTCCGCATCCCCATCCACAGGCAAGCATCCGGCTTCCGGGCAGCAACAAGCGACGACCGACTCGACGAAGCCGGGAGCGGCCGGGTCACTGGACCCGCGACATCAGCTCTCGGCGCGCAGCATCCGACAGTGCCGCTGAAAGCGCAGCAGGTAGCGACAGCTCTTCGCCATCAGAATGACTCGTGCTGTCCTCCCTCATCCGGGCTTGCTACCTAACCCAGTCGTAGCGAGTGCGCGCAGGACGAGGCGATGACGTCGGCGCGGTGGATGACCACCGACCACACGGCGGCTGGGCTCGGCACAGGTCGGCGAGGTCACTGACGAGCTGCTGGGGGGCGGTCAGCGGGCGGGGTTCCATCGGCTGACCGTACGGGGCGGCGCCGACGTCTTGGGGCCTTGCTCCAGTTGAGTCACGGGAGCCGCTGCGACCAAGCCCGTTTCCGGGGGCGAGAAACCGGCCCAGATGTCGCGGAACGCCCCTACAGTCCTAAGACGAGGCCGTGGAGGCATTGTGAAGCGCATGCTGGCAACCCGTGCACCGCAAGTTCTTGCTGCACTACTAGGAGCCGCCGCCCTCGTTGCGGCTGCAGCAGCACCCGCCCCGAATCTGTCGCCGCACCCAGCCGTCGCGACTCAGCAGCGGCTCCTTGACGGTGGCAGCGACCTGCCGTTCGACCCGAGCCTGGCCGCGGTGTCCTGTCCCATCGAACGTGGACCGGTCAAG
>JAYTHM010000030.1:0-2115 GCA_043732645.1 Frankiales bacterium | reverse complement strand
AGAAGAAGGGGTTCACGTTCGTCGGTCCGACGACGTCCTACTCCTTGATGCAGGCGTGCGGCGTCGTCAACGACCACCTGATGACCTGCGAGGTCCGGGAGGAGGTCGAGGCGCTCCGGTGAGGGCAACACCGTCGCACATGCGGTAGACAAGGTGGCGTGTTCGAGGTCCGCACCGCCCTACCCGCCGAGCTGTCGGCGGTCGGTGACCTAACCGCCGACACCTACGTCGCCGAGGGCTATGTCAATGGCGTCAACGGCACCGACGGCGGGTATGCCGACACGCTGCGCGACGCGGCGACCCGCGCCGCGCAGGCCCTGCTGCTCGTGGCCGTCGTGGACGGCGCCCTCGTGGGGACCGTGACCCTCGCGCTCGGCGGCAGCGGCTTCGCCGAGACGGCCGGCCCGGATGAGGCGGTGATCCGGATGCTGGTGACCTCCCCCACCGCCCGTGGGAAAGGGGTCGGGAATGCGCTGGTCCTGGCTTGCGTCGAGGCCGCTCGGGAGGCCGGCTGCACCGTCGTCCGGCTGTCGACGCAGGCCGCGATGACGGCGGCGCACCGCGTGTACGAACGGCTCGACTTCACCCGGACTCCCGAACACGACTGGTCGCCGGAGCCGGGCGTGGACCTGCTGACCTATGCCCTGCAGCTGGGCTTCTGCGGCTTCTGCGGGCGAGGTCGGGGCGGTGAGCACGAGGCGTGCACGCGGGCCCTCGAGCTCGACCCGCCGCGGTACTGCGGCCGGTGTCGGCGAAGGATGGTCGTGCAGGTGCACCCGACTGGCTGGTCAGCCCGCTGCGTCGAGCACGGGATGCTCGAGGCGTAGCGCGCGTCAGGCGACCAGTCCGAGGCGACGCAGCTCGACGGTGAGGTCGTGAGGGGACGTGGACGCCGACATCGCGTCCTCCATGGTGATGACACCGTCACGGATGAACGTGACCAGGTGCTGGTCGAAGGTCTGCATGCCGTAGTAAGCACCCTCGGCGATCAGGGCCGGGATCGTCGAGGTCTTGTCCGGGTCGGCGATGGCGTCGGCGATGCGGCCGGTGTTGATGGCGATCTCCATGACGACGCAACGGCCCTCCCCGTCGGCGCGGGGCACGAGGCGCTGGCAGATGATGCCGCGCAAGGAGGCCGCCAGGGCGAGCCGAACCTGCTTTTGCTCGTGCGGCGGGAAGAAGTCGATAATGCGGTTGATGGTCTCGGAGGCGTCGGTCGTGTGCAGGGTCGACATGACGAAGTGGCCGGTCTCGGCGGCGGCCAGGCCCGCCTTGACGGTCTCATGGTCGCGCATCTCGCCGACCAGGATGATGTCAGGGTCCTGCCGCATGGCGGCCCGCATCGCGGTGACGAAGTCCTCGGTGTCGACTCGGACCTCGCGCTGATTGACCATAGCCATCTTGTCGAAGTGCAGCACCTCGATCGGGTCCTCGATCGTGACGACGTGCACCTCCTTGTTGCTGTTGATGTGGTCGATCATGCCGGCCAGGGTGGTGGTCTTTCCGGAGCCGGTCGGGCCGGTGACGAGCACCAGCCCCCGAGGCTCCATGGCCAGCGACGCGAGCACCGGCGGCAGGCCGAGCTCGGACAACGGGATGGCACCGACGGAGACCCGCCGGAAGACCAGCCCGGCCGACCCCCGGGAGCGGAACGCGTTGACGCGGAAGCGCCCTACACCCGACATCGAGTAGGCGAAGTCGGCCTCGTTCGTGCGGCTGAAGTCCTCGACGAGGTCCTCGCGGAGGACCTCGGTGACCATCTGTTCGGTGTCGGCGCTCGTGAGGTCACGCGTCTGCAGCTTGCGGAGCCGACCGTCGATGCGGACGCGAGGGGGCGAGCCGACCTTGCAGTGCAGGTCGGACCCCCCGCACTCCACCAGCGCTCGCAGGAACGGTTCGATCGACGTGGTCACGACGTCTGCTTCGGCGCGTCGCGGCGCAGCCTTTACCGGACGAGTGCCGCCATCCAGGCCTCGACCTCATCCGGGTGACGCGGCAGGGCGGCAGACAGGTTGACGCAGCCCTCCTCGGTCACCAGCACGTCGTCCTCGATCCGCACCCCGATGCCGCGCAGGTCCGCCGGCACGAGCAGGTCGTCTGGCTGGAAGTACAGCC
>JAYTHM010000029.1:0-2116 GCA_043732645.1 Frankiales bacterium | reverse complement strand
CAGGTCCTGCTCCCGCAGCCATGCCCAGTACGACGGCACCGGGTACGTCGTGGCGAACTCGTAGGACGTGAGCTCCATCGCGTGCATCGCCAGGCACTCCTGCGGAAGCCGCGACCCCATCGGGTGGATGTGGTCGATGCCCGGCGCGAGGCGCCGGAAGCCGTCGAGGTCCTTGTCCATGGCCGCTACCCGCACCGGGTCCTCCGCGGCTGGGGCAGGGAACGGACGGGCTACCTCCCAGCTTGCGGGCGACCGCATGGCCGGATCGGCAGCGAGCATCCCGTACAGGACCGTTGTGCCCGTCCGAGGGAGGCCGAGGACGAAGACGGGACGGGCGATGACCTCGCCGCCGACCGACGATCGCTTGTGGCTCTCGACCAGCCGCAGCCGGTTCTCCAGCAGGGACACCAGCCGGGTCCGGGCAGCCACCCGACCGAGCGCCGTCAGCTGCGCCTCACCCTCCAGAGCAGCGGTGAGGACGTCGAGGCCCTCCCGGAAATGGTCGCCGCCGAGGTCTGTTAGTCCCGACCCCTTTCGGGCAGCGGCGAGCAGGCTCTCAGGCTGCAGCGATGCCCGCACGCCCACCCGCGACGCGACCCCACCCACGGTGTTGAGGACGCGGATGGACCTAGCCTGCTGGACTGCCGTCGACACGCGATCCCCTCACCCCTGGAAGAACAAAAACACGTTCTACCGCAGGAAGACCAGCCGTGCACTCCATTGCCTTGCCGTGCGTCGTCATGAAGCACGGCGTCTTTGCCTTCGCGACCAGGCCTGTTCGCGTTCTGGAAGACCCTCGGGTACTGACGACCCACCTCGTAGGATCGCGCCCGTGACCCGACGCCGCACCTCCCTGTTCGCCGTGCTGGCCGCCACCGACACCCTGCTGGCGGCGACGGGCCGCGACCGCCAGCGACGGCTGACCAAGCCGCTGCTGATGCCGACGCTGCTGCAGGGACGTGACCGCCCCACCCAGGTCGCCCTCGGGTTCGCCGGTGCCGGTGACGTGGCGCTGCTCGGCAGCGCAGACGCGGCTTTCACCGCAGGGCTCGGGAGCTTCCTGCTCGGCCACGTTGCCTGGGTTGTCGCCCTGCGCGGACGCGGCTCCAGCGGGCTGCTCCACCAGCACCCCGTCCTCGCCGCCCCGTACCTCGCCGCCTGGGGTGGGCTCAACGCCTACCTCTGGAAGCGCACCGGCAAGGACCGGATCCCGGTGGTGGTCTACAGCTTCGCATTGCTCGCAACGGCGCTCGCGGCTCTCGACACCGGCGAGCCGCTGAGAGCCGCGGGCGGTACCTTATTTCTCACCTCCGACACCCTGCTCGCGTTGGAGCGCTTCGGTGACGTGCACCTGCCCGCTCACGAGGGCCTCGTCATGGCCACCTACACCGCCGGACAGGCCCTGCTGGCCAGGTAGCCGAACAGGTGATTGCCTCGCGAGGAAGGGCTGAAGGGGACGAAGACGGTAACGGCGACCATGCACGCTCGGTCGACGTTGGCCCCGTCTGCGCCCTGACGACCCTCGTGTCCGGACGAGGTCAGGCCCGGTCCGCCACGCAGGTCGAATGCTCAGAGGACGAGCCGGTCCAGCAGGGCCATCACGAGGGCTCCGCCGCCGAAGCCGGCCACAGCAAGCAAGTGGCTCTGCGACACGCGTCCGACCCGGTGTACCGCGTCTGGCTCGGCTGCATCCTCGGAGTCATCGACGAAGGCGTGGCCGTCAACCTGGTCCGCTGCCTCGACGTCATCAACCACCTCGTCGGACACCTCAGCGAGCCGAACCTCGGGGAGGAGCCCCAGAGCCGGTGGGACTGACCCCGCCGGTGGGGTGGACAAGGACCGAGCGTGCCCAGGGAACATCGGCGAGGTGGGTGCCAGGACGCTGGCAGGAGCCGGGGCGAGAGCCTCCCAGGGGACGGGTTCGGCGTCCACGTGCACGAAGGGGTCGGGTACGTCGATGTAGCTCCGACCGCAGATGCGGCAGAACGTCCCGTCACCCACGGGGTGGTCGATGTACTGACAGGCTAGGGCCATGCCCGTTGTGTCGTCACGACCTCACTGTGGCTTGAGCCAGTCGGGCACGCAGTCCTGAAGTAGGGACACGGTTACCTGGCCG
>JAYTHM010000028.1:0-20297 GCA_043732645.1 Frankiales bacterium | reverse complement strand
ACCACCGCGTCGACGTGCAGAGCCCCGGCTCCCGCGACCTCACGACGAGCCCGTCGACCACCCTCGCGGCCCACAAGGCCGGTGCCACGGGCCACTTCGACGTGGCCGAGCTGCACGCCCCGTTCAGTCACCAGGAGCTGATCTTGCTCGACGCCCTCGGACTCGACGAGGCCACCACCGCCATCAACCCCTCTGGAGGTGCACTCGCGTCCAACCCGGTGATGGTGGCCGGACTGTCCCGGATCGGGGAGGCGGCCTCCTGGTTGATGGCCGGCAAGGGCACCCGCGGACTCGCCCATGCGACCAGCGGTCCGCTGCTGCAGCAGAACCTGGTCTGCGTCCTGGAGACCGGCGCATGACCGCATCGCCTTCCACCACCTACGTCCGAAAGGCACGCGTGTGAGCGGCCAGCTGGCAGCAGTCCTGGGCACCGGGCAGACCCACCACGTCGCCGCCCGCAAGGACGTCTCGATCGCCGGGCTGGTCCGCGAGGCAGCGGACCGCGCGCTCGCCAACGCCCACCTCGAGTGGCCAGACATCGACGCCGTCGTGCTCGGCAAAGCACCCGACATGTTCGAGGGCGTGATGATGCCGGAGCTCTACCTCGCCGAGGCGCTCGGGGCCATAGGAAAGCCGCTGATCCGGGTCCACACGGCCGGCTCGGTCGGCGGCTCGACGGCGATCGTGGCCACCCACCTGGTCCAGGCGGGTATCCACGAGCGGGTGCTGACCGTCGCTTTCGAGAAGCAGTCGGAGAGCAACGCCATGTGGGCCCTGTCGATCCGCATCCCGTTCTCGCAGCCGCTCGTAGCCGGTGCTGGCGGCTACTTCGCGCCGATCATCCGGGGCTACATCCGCAAGTCGGGGGCGCCGCTGGACACCGGGGCCAAGGTCGTCCTCAAGGATCGGCTCAACGCCTTGAAGAACCCCTACGCGCACCTTCGCCAGGACGACATCACCCTCGACGCGATCTTGGACTCACCGCTGCTGTGGGACCCCATCCGCTACGCCGAGACGTGCCCGTCCTCGGACGGTGCGGCCGCGATGGTGATCGGCTCTGCCGCGGCGGCGGCCAAGAGCGACCGTCCGGTCGCGTGGATCCACGGCACGTCGGTGAAGTCCGAGCCGACCATGGGGGCGGGTCGGGACCGGGTCAACCCCCACGCCGGCCGTGACTGCGCCCGCGAGGTCTACCGGGAGGCGGGCATCACCGACCCATTCCGCGAGATCGACTGCGCCGAGATCTACGTGCCGTTCTCCTGGTTCGAGCCGATGTGGCTGGAGAACCTCGGCTTCGCCGAGGAGGGCGCCGGCTGGAAGATGGTGCAGGACGGGACGACGGAGCTCACCGGTGACCTGCCCATCAACATGTCCGGTGGCGTCTTGTCCTCCAACCCGATCGGCGCCTCGGGGATGATTCGCTTCCTCGAAGCCGCCAACCAGGTGCGAGGTCTCGCCGGGGAGCACCAGGTCGACGGTGCCCGCAAGGCCCTGGGCCATGCCTACGGAGGTGGCTCACAGTTCTTCGCCATGTGGGTCGTCGGATCGCAGAAGCCGTCGTGAGCGATCGCTTGGGACGGCTCGAGGGCAAGGTGGCGCTGATCAGCGGCTCGGCCCGCGGCATGGGTGCAGCAACGGCGCGGCTGATGGTGGCGGAGGGTGCCCGGGTGGTTCTGGGTGACATCCTGCCGGAGGTCAAGGAGGTAGCGGAGAGCCTGCGGGACCGGGCGATCGCGGTCACCCTCGACGTCACCGACGAGCAGTCCTGGCGTGATGCCGTCGAAGCGGGCGAGAAGGCGTTCGGTGCGATCCATGTCCTGGTCAACAACGCCGGCATCTTGCTGATGGACGAGCTGGGCAACACCACGAGCGAGATCTACCGCAAGGTCAACGACGTGAACGCCTTTGGCTGCTTCCTCGGTATGCGGGAGGTCCATCCTGCCCTCAAGCGAGCCGGCGGCGGGTCCATCGTCAACCTGTCCAGCGTGGAGGGCCTCGGAGGCAACCGCTTCCTGGTGGCCTACACCGGCTCGAAGTTCGCCGTCCGCGGGATGACGAAGGCGGCGGCCATCGAGCTTGCCGCCGACGGGATCAGGGTCAACTCGGTCCACCCCGGCGGCATCGACACCCCGATGGTGCGGCATTTTGTTCCGGACGAGAAGTCGCTGCAGTGGGTGGGCAACCAGGTCCCGATGAAGCGCACCGGCAAGGCCGAGGAGGTCGCCGAGGCGGTCACCTTTCTTGCGAGCGACGCGGCGTCGTACATCACCGGGGCTGAACTGGCAGTCGACGGCGGGGCCACCGCCACCTCCGGCTTCAAGCACTAGGGGGACACCATGAACAAGGACAGCCTGCAGTTCAACCTGGCGGACCTGCTCGAGAGCGTCGTCGACGCAGTCCCGGACCGACCCGCCCTGTACGCCGAGGGTCGCCGGCTGACGTTCCGCGAGTTCGACGAGCGGGCAAATCGGCTGGCCCACCACTTCGCCGCCCAGGGCATCGGGCTCGGCGATCACGTCGGCTGCCACATGATGAACGGCACGGAGTACCTCGAGACGATGCTGGCGCTGTTCAAGGTGCGCGCCGTCCCGGTCAACGTGAACTTCCGCTATGTCGAGGAGGAGCTGCGTTACCTCTATGACGATGCCGACCTGGTCGGCGTAGTGTTCGATACCGAGTTCGCGGACAAGGTCTCCGTCGTCCTGCCCAAGGCACCGCGGGTCAAGCACCTGATCGCCATCGGGTCCACCGAGGGCTACAACCTGCCCAGGGGGACCCTGTTGTACGAGGAGATTCTCGCGACGCAGAACCCCGGCAGGGAAGGCTTTCCGACCAGGTCCGGAGACGACCTGTTCATCATCTACACCGGCGGTACGACGGGGATGCCCAAGGGGGTGATGTGGCGTCAGGAGGACCTGTTCTTCGCGGGGATGGGTGGTGGGTACCCGGCCGGTGAGCCGCTGACCGACCCTGCGCAGGCTGGCCCCCGGGCCCTCGCCAACACCCCGATGGTCAGCTTCCCCGCGCCGCCGCTGATGCACGGCGCGGCCGAGCTGGGCAGCTTCATCAACCTGCTTGGCGGCGGCAAGGTCGTGCTGATCCGGCGCTACACCGGCGCCGGCGCGCTCTCGCTCATCGAGCAGGAGGGATGCAACACCATCACGATCGTCGGGGACGCCATGGCGATGCCCCTGATCGAGGCTCTCGATGAGGCCAGCTACGACCTGTCCTCGCTGTTCGCGCTGGCGAGCGCCGGCGCGCTGCTCAGCCAGCCGGTGCGTGACAAGCTCACCGACCGCGTGCCGCAGCTGTTCATCAACGACAGCTTCGGGTCGACGGAGACCGGCTACAACGGCTCGGCTCCTCCCGGCTCGAAGGCGAGCGACGGCCTGCGCTTTGCCGTCAATTGCAGGACCGCCGTGTTTGACGACGACTTCCAGGCGGTCGTCCCCGGCTCGGGCACGGTTGGTCGGGTCGCGCAGAAGGGGCACATCCCCCTCGGCTACTACGGCGACCCGGAGAAGACCGCCAAGACGTTCGTCACGGTCGACGGCGTCCGGTGGGTGATGCCGGGCGACATGGCCACGGTCGACGCCGACGGGACGATGCGGTTCCTGGGGCGCGGCTCGATCTGCATCAACAGCGGCGGCGAGAAGATCTACCCGGAGGAGGTCGAAGGGGCGCTGAAGTCCCACCCGGACCTCGTCGACGCCGTCGTCGCGGGCATCCCTGACGAGCGCTGGGGCCAGCGGGTCGCCGCTGTTCTGCAGGTGCGTCAGGGCGCGGGTGTACCGACGCAGCGGCAGATCGAAGAGCACCTGTCGACCCTGATTGCCCGCTACAAGGTGCCCCGCTTCGTGCACGCCGTCGAGCTCATGCAGCGCTCCCCATCCGGCAAGCCCGACTACGGATGGGCGACGAAGGTGCTCGCCGAGGCTGCTTCCACGCCGGCGTAGGCCGTGGACTGGTTCACGACCGTCGATGCCCTCGTCCGGGCTCGTGCCGCCGACGACCGGCCCGGTCTGCTGTTCGAGGGCAGGACGTGGTCGTGGTCCGAGCACACCGCCGAGGCCGCAGCCCGGGCCGCGTGGTTCACGCACCCCGCAGAGGGGTCTCCGCACGTCGGTGTGCTCCTCGAGAACGTCCCCGAGTACAGCTTCTGGCTCGCCGCCGCCGCCCTTGGCCGCTTCGTCCTCGTCGGCCTGAACGCAACGCGGAGCGCCTTGCAGCTCGCCGAGGACGTTGCTGCGACGTCCTGCACGCTGGTGCTGACCGACCGACCTGAGCTCTTCCCCGAGGTCTCCGTGCCGGTGGTGGATCCGGAGCAGATCGCCTACCCGCCATCGGATCTGCCCGAAGGTGCTGCGGAGACCACCGACCTCTACCTGCTGATCTTCACCAGCGGGACGACGGGCTCACCGAAGGCCGTGTGCTGCTCGCAGGGCAAGATCGCCTCTCAGGGACTCGGGCTCGTCCAGCGCGTCGGGTTGGGTCCCCAGGACGTCTCCTACGTGAGCATGCCGCTGTTCCACTCCAACGCCGTCATCGCCGGGTGGGCACCGACGCTCGCCGTCGGTGGGGCCGTCGCGCTGAAGCGCAGGTTCTCGGCATCTACGTTCCTCGCGGACTGCCGGGCGGTCGGTGCGACCTACGCCAACTACGTTGGCACACCGCTGTCCTACGTCCTCGCGCAGCCGGAGAAGCCGGATGACGCGGACAACTCCCTGATAAGGGTGTTCGGCAACGAGGGTGCGCCCGCTGACCTCGAGCGCTTCGCCGTGCGGTTCGGCTGCGAGGTCCTGGATGGCTTTGGCTCCACCGAGGGTGGCATCAGCATCAGCCGGACACCCGACACCCCTCGAGGCTCGCTCGGGCGGCCGGTCGGCGATGTCCGGGTGCTCGAGCCCGACACCGGACGTGCGTGCGCGGTGGCGGCCTTCGACGAGCAAGGGCGGCTCACGAACGCGGAGGAGGCAGTGGGGGAGCTGGTCAACCTCGACGGCCCCTTCGCCTTCGAGGGCTACTGGGACGCACCGGTTGACACCGCCGAGCGGACCCGGGGCGGGAGGTACTGGTCCGGTGACCTGGGCTACGCCGACGCGGACGGCTTCCTCTACTTCGCCGGGCGGAGCCTGGATCGCCTGCGAGTGGCGGGTGAGAACTTCCCGGCTGCTCCGGTCGCCCGCCTCCTGGTGCAACACCCCGAGGTGGTGGAAGCCGTCGTCTACGCCGTACCCGATGTGACGGCAGGAGACCAGGTGATGGTCGCCGTCGAAGGCACGGAGTCCTTTGACGCCAGTGCCTTTGCATCCTGGGTGGCTGGGTGCCCCGAGGCGGCGTCGACCTGGGTCCCGCGCTACCTCAGGCTCGGAGCTCTTCCGCGAACGGCCACGGGCAAGGTCCTGGTCCGTGAGCTTGCCCGAGAGCGCTGGCACGGCGAGGGCGTCTGGATGCGGGACCTGCCGCAGCTGCAGATGCGCCCCATGACACAGCCCGACCGCGACGCGGTCGACGCTCTCCTCACCGCTTCGGGACGGGTGACAACCTAGAACCTGTTATAGAATTGCGCTTGACCATATGCACGCTGCGGCAGTAGAACGTGTTATAACAATTCCGACGCAACAGTCCCAAGCGAGGGTGCATGTACCTCACGTACACGGCCGAGCAGCAGACGCTGCGCGACGAGCTCCGGGCGTACTTCGCCCAGTTGATGACCCCTGAGCTGACGGCGTTGCTGTCTGAAGGCGAAGTCGAGGGGGCCGCCTACAAGCAGATGGTTCGACAGCTCGGCCAAGACGGCATGCTCGGCATCAGCTGGCCCAAGGAGTACGGCGGGCAGGGCCGCGACCTGCTCGACCAGTACATCTTCTTCGACGAGAGCCAGCGGGCCAACGTCCCGATCCCGTTCCTGACGCTCAACACCGTCGGGCCCACCATCATGGAGTTCGGGACGCCTGAGCAAAAGGAGTTCTTCCTTCCCAAGATCCTCAAGGGTGAGCTGCACTTCTCCATCGGTTACTCAGAGCCGCAGGCCGGCACCGACCTCGCCTCGCTGAAGACCACAGCCGTCCGCGACGGCGACCACTACGTGATCAATGGTCAGAAGATGTGGACCAGCCTGATCCACCACGCCGACTACATCTGGCTGGCCTGCCGGACCGACCCCGAGGCCAAACGCCACAAGGGCTTGTCGATGATCATCGTGCCGGCTGACGCGGAGGGCTTCTCCTACACGCCGGTGCACACCATCGGCGGCGGCTACACCAGCGCGACCTACTACGACAACGTCCGCGTCCCGGTCGAGAACGTCGTGCTGGGGGAGAACCGTGGCTGGGAGCTGATCACCAGCCAGCTCAACCACGAACGGGTCTCCCTGAGCAGTGCGGGCAACGTGCAGCGCAAGATCGACGACGTCCGCGCCTGGGCGCAGGAGACCAAGCTCGCCGACGGCCGGCGGATCATCGACCAGGAGTGGGTGCAGACCACACTGGCACGCCTCACGGCGAAAACGGAGTTCCTCAAGCTCCTCAACTGGAAGGTCGCGTGGAGCATCTCCCAGGGGGTCCTTAACCCGGCCGACGCCTCGGCCGTCAAGGTGCATGGCAGCGAGTTCTACATCGAGGCCTACCGCGGCCTGATGGAGGTCATCGGGCAGAGCAGCACCCTGACGAAGGGCTCGGCCGGTGCTGTCCTGAACGCCGACCTTGAGCGCGCGATGCGCAACACCCTCGTCCTCACCTTCGGCGGCGGCACCAACGAGATCCAGCGCGACATCATCGCGATGGTCGGTCTCGCCATGCCCCGCGCCCCGCGCTGACCAGGAGAACCCGATGGACTTCACCACCAGCGAGGATCAGCAGGCCCTGCTCGGCCTCGCCACCCAGATCCTGTCCGAGCGTTCTACCCAGAGGCACCTTGACTCCCTTGCCGAGCAGGGGGTCTGGTTCGACGTCGAGCTGTGGAAGCAGCTCGCCGATGCAGGCATCGTGGGAGCTGCGCTCAAGGAGGACGTCGGCGGTGGTGGCCTCGGATTCGCCGAGCTCGCCCTGCTTCTGGAGCAGGTTGGCACCTATGTCGCGCAGGTCCCGCTGTTCGAGACGGTCCTCACGGCGGCGCTCCCGATCGACGCGTTCGGGACCGAGGAGCAGCGCCGACGCGACTTGCCCGGCGTCGCTGCCGGTACGACGATCCTCACCGCCGCCCTCGTCGAGAGCGGTCGCGACGACCTGAGCCGCCCACTGACGACCGCGACGGCCGACGGGGCGTCGTACCGGGTGAGCGGAGCCAAGACGAGCGTCGGCTACGCCGATATGGCTCGTCGGATCCTGGTGCCTGCAGCTCTGCAGGACGGGACCGTCGTCCTGTTGCTGGTCGAGCCGACAGCTGCCGGGGTGACGCTGCGTCCCGGCACCGCGACTAACGGCCTGCCGGTCTGGGAGGTCGAGCTCGCCGACGCGCCCGCCGAGGTCCTAGTCGGTCCCGAGCGGGGAGCCGATGCTCTTGGCTGGCTGCTCGACCGGGCCCTGACGGGGCTGGCCGCGACGGCCCTTGGAGTGAGCGACCGGGCCCTGAGGATGTCGGCGACCTACACGACCGGACGTGAGCAGTTCGGCCGTCCGATCGCGACGTTCCAAGCGGTCGGTCATCGGCTTGCGGACGCCTATATCGACGTCGAGGCGATGCGGCTCACGATGCTGCAAGCCGTGTGGTTGCTGGACTCCGGGCTCCCTGGCCGGGACGAGGCCCGCATTGCCAAGTGGTGGGCCAGTGAGGGTGGGCACCGGGTCGCGCACGCCGCCCAGCACGTCCACGGCGGCGTCGGCATCGACATCGACTACGAGCTGCCGCGCTACTTCCGCTGGAGCAAGCAGCTCGAGTTCGCACTCGGTAGCGCCCAGGCGCAACTGCTGACCCTGGGGGCTTCACTTGCTTCCGAACCGGTCTGAAACTCACCGATGAGCACGTCTTCGACCAGCCCCCCCTCGATAAGCACCTCGCTCGACGGCAAGAGCGCCCTCGTGACCGGGGCCGGAGCCGGGCTGGGACGGGCCGAAGCCTTGGCCCTCGCGGTCGCCGGCGCTTCGGTAGTCGTCAACGACTCCGACAAGGATGCCGCTCAGGGCGTGGTGGATGAGATCACCGCCGCCGGAGGGCAGGCCGTAACGGCGGCCGGTGACGTCTCGAGCTGGGCGGTTGCCGAGGACCTCGTACAGACCGCGATCAGCTCCTTTGGGCAGCTCGACGTGCTGGTCAACAACGCCGGTGTCCTGCGCGACCGCACCATTTTCAACATCTCCGAGTCCGAGTGGGACACCGTCATCGCCGTGCACCTCAAGGGCCACGCGGGCACGAGCCGATTCGCGACGGCCCACTGGCGGGACCGCGCGAAGGCGACCGGGGCGCCGGTCTACGGACGCGTCATCAACACCTCGAGTGAGGCCTTCCTGTTCGGCTCGGGCGGCCAGCCCAACTACGCGGCGGCCAAGGCCGGCATCGTCGCCCTCACCCTCGCTACAGCCCAGTCCTGCGAGCGGTACGGCGTAAGGGCCAACGCCATCTGCCCGCGGGCCAGGACCGCCATGACCACTGCGGTCTTCGGCGATGCACCTGAGGGCGTCGACCCGCTCAGCGTCGACCACGTGACGCCACTTGTGGCCTACCTCGCGAGCCCGGCTGCGGACCTGGTCAACGGGCAGGTCTTCGTGGCCTACGGACCGATGGTGGTGCTGGCTACCGCCCCGGGCGTGGAGCGCCGTTTCGACGCCGGAGGGGAGACCTGGACCACCGGGGAGCTGGCCCGGAGCATTGGCAGTCATTTCACTGAGCGGGACCTTGACGTCAACTTCGTGGCAAAGGCCTTCTACGCACTCTGAAAGGTGCGCAAGGAGCCGGCACCGTGATCTGGGTCAACGGGGGCTGGCCACGCCGTGTCACTCGGCCGGGTCAGGATGACGGTGCACGAGCTGATCAGAACCGGTGCTGCCCTGGCAACTTTGAGCAGGTGGACCGGCGGTCGGCTGTGCGACCCAAAGCGGTGGTTCAGCGGGTGGGCGTTGTGCTGACGGTCCCGTCGGCGGTGCCCATGCGTGGGCCGGGCATGGTTATCGAGCTGGACTCAGCCATCAAGCGAGCGGTCCAGGTCGCAGCCTTGGCCGGCCAGCCGAGCAGGTAGCCCTGGACGCGCTGACAGCCGAGCTCCCGGAGCCGGTCTAGCTGCTCGGGGTGCTCGACTCCTTCGGCGATGACATCGAGGCCGAGGTCGGCTCCGAAGCGCAGAAGGGCGTGGGTGAATCGGGACTGGCCCTCGTCACGACCGAGAGCGTTGATGAAGACTCTGTCGATCTTCAGGGATTGGAGTGGAATCTGACTCAGGTGCGTCAGTGAGGAGTAGCCCACGCCGAAGTCGTCGAGCGACAGCCGGATGCCGCTCGCGTTCAGACGTGACGTGACGTCCCGAGCCGCGTCGAGGTCGGTGAGCGACGCTGATTCGGTGATCTCCAGGACCAGCCGGGTCGGACTCACGCCGTGGCGGGCGAGGGCGGCCAGGACGTGTCCCGGGAAGGCGCGGTCGACGACCTGCTGCGGTGAGACGTTCACGGCCACGGTGAAGTCTGTCCGACTTCCTGCGAGGTCCCACGCAGCGATCTGGCTACTCGCCTGGTCGAGCACGAGGTAGGTGAGATCGGCGATGAGCCCTGTTCTCTCCGCGCCAGGGATGAAGACGTCCGGGGCGATCGCCGTGTCGCCGACGCGCCACCGGGCCAGCGCCTCGAATCCCACAAGGGTGCCAGTCGCCAGATCGGTTATGGGTTGGTAATCCAGGGTGATCCGCCGGTCGGTGATTGCGGAGGTCAGCTGCCGGCGCAGGCCATCATCGGTGACCTCGGTGAGTTCCATTCCTGGCTCGAACGCACGGAAGCAGCCCTTACCGGTGCGTTTGGCTGCGTACATGGCGGTGTCGGCTTGCGAGAGCAGGTCGCCCGCCGTCGGCGTCGCTGCCTCACCGGCGACGATGGCGAGGCCAACGCTGATCCGCACTGTGACCTGCCGGCCGCCGACCGCGTACGAAGAGTGCGTCGCGTCGATGATCTGGCGGGCCAGGATCCGGGGGTCACCACCGTCTTCGATCAGGACGGCGAACTCGTCACCTCCGAGGCGGGCCAGCGTGTCACCGGCGCGCAGCGCGCCCCGCAAGCGTTCGGCGACCCGGACGAGCAGCTCATCACCGGCGGCATGGCCGAGCGTGTCGTTGACAAGCTTGAAGTCGTCCAGGTCGCAGAACAGCACGGCCAGGTCGCGCGTGTCGCGCTGGTGCAGATCCAGAGCATGGGCGACCCGGTCCTGGAACAGGGCCCGGTTCGCGAGCCCGGTCAGGCCGTCGTGGAAGGCCTGGTGATGGAGTTGCTGCTCGCGCTCGGACAACGTTGTCACGAGCCGGCTGTTCTCGCGCACCATCAAGTACTGCCGAACCAGTACGAGGACGACCGTGACGGCGGCCAGCGTGGCCTGGACGACATCGATCCGTTTCCCTACGTACATCTCCGCCGAGACCACAGCTGTCGCTATCAGCACCGGGACGTACGGCAGCTTGCTAGGCGCCTCCAACGGACGTTCCCGCTTCGCGCTGTGCACGGGTGTTCTGCTCAGGAAGGGAGCGACAGTCAGCACGGCGAAGCCCACCACCCATCCCAGGTCCGCCGTCGCACCGGTGGCGTAATCGCCCGTTGCTGTCAGGTACGCGAACGAGCTGTCTGCGACCGCAATGGCCATGACCCCGAAGGCGAGCAGAGCGAGTGTCCCCCGACTCCCTGTTGCGCCACTCAGCACGATGCACAACAGCGTGAGGACAACCAGGTCCAGTACTGGGTAGCTCAACGACACCACGAACGCCAGGGGGCTGTCCGATGCCGCGTGCGCGACCGCGCCGAGCACCGTTGTCCACGAGACGAGCGCAAGCGCAGCCGTGACAGTGAGGCTGTCCAGGACGCTGCGATGACGGGCGTCCTGGCTCCCGGATATCGGGTACAACCACAATCCGACGGATGCCCCGACAGGGAACAACAAGAAGCCGACATCGGCGATGGATGGGAAGGGTGTCGCCCTGCCGAGCACAAGCTCGAACCAGCTCCAGATGGCCTGCCCGATGGCCCACGCCCCGCATCCGACCGCCAGCGCGGACCAGCTCCGGTGCAGCCGGCCGCTTGATATCCGCGCCATCCAACCCGCCGACGCGGCAGCCATTCCGGCGAAAACCACCTCACTGAGGTCAGCCACCACCCGGACGACTTGATGGCCGCCCAGGCCGAACAGCAGCACGACAACAACAGCGGTGACCCCCGCGACCGTGGCGGCGGAAGCGACCCGCTGGGGTCGCGACAGGGCTCCGAGGGCGAGCAGTCGCTGCTTCACCGAGTACCTACCCGTGCCGGGACGCACAACGACCCACGGGGACGGTCCATGTTCGTCTATCGTCGGCTCGGGCCGAGCGCTGCATAGCCCGAACTGACCGGTTCAATCGTGCCCGATTGGATATAGATCACCTCGTCGCGGACGGTGAAAGAAGCAGGCGAGAACCACCGCGTCGAGCCCGAGAATCCCATCGTGGCCGCACGCCGTTCCCGCAGGTCGTCGAGTACTCGTCGTGGATTTCACGCCTTGTCCCGCCTTGTCCCGCGTCCCGGCAAGGAGACGCCGAATGCTGGTCAGTCGATGACGATCAGCACTATCGCCTGGTGGATGTCGCGCCAGACGTCGGCCACTTCGATGCGGCCGCCGAGCCAGGCGATCTGCCGCGCAAACCACACGTCCTGGAGGATCGCGGCGATCTCCACATCGTGCTCAACTGGGTCGCCGCCGCCACGCATTGCCTGCACGATCAGGTCGCTCATGCCTTGGCGGATGCCGGTGACCTGCGCGGCGACGCTGGCGTCGGCGGCCATCATGGCCCGCACCATAGCCTCGGTGAGCAGAGGCTCGCGCTGCAGCGACCGCGTCGAGCGCTCGAGCACGAACGACACCCGCTCCGCCCGGGTCCCGCCCGGCGCCTGCCGCTTCTGGACGCGGGTCGCGAGCCCCTCGACCTCGGAGGCCATGGCGGACACCAGCAGGTGGATCTTGGACGGGAAGTACCGGTAGAGGGTGCCGAGGGCGACCTCCGAGCGCTCGGCGACCTCGCGCATCTGGACGGCGTCGTAACCGCCGCGGGAGGCCAGTGCCAAGGTGGCGGCCAGGATCCGGGCCCGCCGGGCGCGCTGGGCTGAGGTCTCGCTGTCCACTGCGACCGGCAAGATGTCTGCTTCGGACTGCGTCGTGCCCGCTGGAGGCTGCGTTGTGCTCGTCACAGCTCCAACCTCTCCCGTGGATTCGTCGTTGAAACTAGCATCGGTTCTCGTTTGACGAGCCCAGATGCGGGTGTAGTGCCAGAAACAGGAACGTGTTCTAGTATTGTATGACCCGGCGGGAAAGGCACGTGAGCATGACGATCGGCGTGACCGAGGATCACGAGGCGCTGGCGTCGTCGGTCCGCGGGTGGGCGGAGCGGGCCGGCCTGAGAAACAGCGCCCGGGCCGCCCTGGAGGCACCGGAGACCCGCCCGTCGTGGTGGTCGGGACTTGCCGATCAGGGCCTGCTCGGACTGCACCTGCCGGAGGAGTGCGGCGGGTCGGGAGCTGGAGGCGTCGAGCTGTGCCTGGCCGTCGAGGAGCTGGCCCGCGCGCTCGTCCATGGACCGACGTTGCCGACGCTGATGGCCTCGCTCGTGCTTTCCCAGCATGCCCGGTCCACCGACCAGGCAGGTACGACGCTCGGTAGGGAGCTGCTCCCGTCGCTGGCCGACGGCACGCTGACCGCGGCCGTTGCCGTCGAGGACGGCCTGGTGGCGGTGGCCACCGACGACGGCGTGCGCGTCACGGGAACCGCGGCTCACGTCCTGGGCGGGGCGCACGCCGACCTCCTCGTCCTGGGAGCGGGGGACACGTGGTTCGTCGTGGACGCCGCACAGGTTGAGGTGAGGCCGCTTGCCGGCCTGGATGCGACGTGCCGGCCCGCAGCGGTGACCCTGCACGACGTCGTCGTACCCGCCTCGAGCATCCTGACCGGGCTCAGCCTTGCTCAGGTCCGGCTGCTCGTCGGCGTGGTCGTGGCCGCCGAGGCGACCGGGCTGGCCGGCTGGGCGCTCGACACGGCGACCTCCTATGCCAAGACGAGGGAGCAGTTCGGCAAACCGATCGGAGCCTTCCAGGGCGTCAAGCACAAGTGTGCCGACATGCTGGTACGCCTCGAACAGGCCCGCGCGACGACCTGGGACGCGGCGCGGGCCCTGGACGAGGCCGCCTCGACCGAGCGTGACCTGGCAGCAGCCATCGCGATTTCGGTCGCGGTCGATGCCGCGGTGCTGAACGCCAAGGACGCGCTGCAGGTGCTCGGTGGCATCGGCTACACCTGGGAGCACGACGCCCACGTCGTCCTCAAGCGGGCCATGGCGTTGCGTGCCCTGATGGGCAGCCCGTCGTACTGGCGGGGGGTCGCCGCCGACCTCGCGCTGGAGGGCACGCGTCGCAGCCTCGAGCTGGACCTCGGCACCGAGACGCAGGCCCTACGCGAGCAGGTGCGGGCCTTCCTCGACGGGTTGCCAAAGGATGAGAAGGCCCGCAAAGTGGCCATCGCCGACGCCGGGTTCCTCGTGCCGCACTGGCCGGCGCCGTGGGGGCGCGGCGCGTCGGCCGTCGAGCAGCTTGTCATCGACGAGGAGCTGGCTGCGGCGAAGGTGCGCCGCCACGACCTCATCATCGGTGGCTGGGCCGCGCCGACGATCGTGGCTCACGGGACGTCCGAGCAGCAGGAGCGGTTCGTCCGCCCGACCCTGCACGGGCAGATCACCTGGTGCCAGATGTTCTCCGAGCCGGGTGCCGGCTCGGACCTCGCCTCCCTGCAGGCCAAGGCCGAGCGGGAGGAGGGTGGTTGGCGGATCAACGGCCAGAAGGTCTGGACGTCGATGGCGCAGGTGGCTGACTGGGCGATTATGCTGGCTCGAACCAGCGGCACCGGCAAGGGCCCGGACCGGCACCGTGGGATCACCTACTTCCTGCTCGACATGCGGTCCGAGGGCGTCGACGTGCGGCCCCTCCGCGAGCTCACCGGCCATGCCGCCTTCAACGAGGTCTTCCTCGACGACGTCTTCGTCCCCGACGACTGCGTCGTGGGCGAGGTCGACGGCGGCTGGGCACTGGCCCGGACCACCTTGGCCAACGAGCGCGTCGCGATGAGCTCAGGCTCACCCTTCGGCCGCGGAGTGGAGGACGTCCTGGCCGATGTCGTGGCTCTCGGGGAACCTGACGAGCTCCTGCGTGACCGCGTCGGTCACCTCGTCTGCGAGGCCCACGGGCAGGCGTTGCTGGCCTTCCGAACCACCTTGCGACAGCTCTCGGGCGCCGACCCGGGATCGGCCTCCAGCGTCCGCAAGCTGGTTGGCATGCGACACCAGCAGGACGCCGCCGAGCTTCGGTTCGAGCTGCTGGGAAGGGCAGGCCTGGCCAGGGAGGGCGTGGCCGACAAGCTCGCGCACACCATGCTGAACACCCGCTGCCTCACCATCGCGGGAGGGACCAGCGAGGTCCTCAAGAACGTCGTCGCCGAGCGCATCCTCGGCCTGCCAAGGGATCTGTGACGTGGTCGCTGACCTCAAGCTCGGCTACCAGTTCGGCTACTGGAGCGGACAGGGACCCGGCGACATCATCGCCCCGGCCAAGCTGGCCGAGGACTACGGCTTCGACTCGGTGTGGACGGCGGAGTCCTGGGGCAGCGACGCCTTCACCCCGCTGGCCTGGATCGGGGCGCACACCTCACGGGTGAAGCTCTGCACCGGCATCGTGCAGTTGTCGGCCCGAACGCCTGCCGCCACGGCTATGAGCGCTATGACGCTGGACCGGCTGTCGGGCGGGCGGATGCACCTCGGTCTGGGCGTCAGCGGCCCTCAGGTCGTCGAGGGCTGGTACGGCGTGCCGTTCCCGAAGCCGCTCGCCCGCACCCGCGAGTACGTCCAGGTCTGCCGCGACATCTGGCGACGTGAGGGCCCGGTCACCAACGGTGGCGAGCACTATCCGCTGCCCTTTCCCGGAGGAACCGGGCTCGGCAAGCCCCTCAAGGCCAACATGCACCCGCTGCGACCGGAGATTCCGATCTTCCTGGGGGCCGAGGGACCCAAGAACGTTGCGCTCGCGATCGAGATCGCTGACGGCTGGCTGCCGATCTTCTTCCATGTCGAGAATGCCCCGGCGGTCTATGCCGAGGCCCTGTCCGTCGCCAAGCCGGCCTTCGAGATCGCCTGTCCTGTCACGGTTGTCGTCGAGGACGACGTCCAGAAGGCGCTGGAGTGGGTGAAGCTGACGATGGCGTTCTACATTGGCGGGATGGGTGCCAAGGACAAGAACTTCCACCTGGACGTCGTGTCCCGTTTCGGTTTCGAGGAGCAGGCACACCAGGTGCAGGAGCTGTTTCTCGCCGGTGACCGCGACGCCGCAGTCAAGGCCGTCCCTGACGAGCTGTGTGACGGGATCGCCCTGTGCGGCCCGCTGGAGCGCATCAAGGAGCGGCTCGAGCTGTGGCGAGCCTCGCCCGTCACCACCATGATCCTCGGCGGCGTGGCCGACCCCGCTGTCATGCGCGCCCTCGTCGACATGACCGCCTAGTGGAGAAGGTCGACCTCCTGGTCTGGGACTTCGCTGCGCTGGAGCAAGCGGACAATCTCGACGTTCCCGGCCTGCGGCGCGTCGCGGTGTCCCGTGCTGCGCGACTGGAGGCCGCCCCACTGCTCATGGGGCAGGGACCTGCTCTCGCTGGACTCGTCGAGCTCTGGCTCGACAGCGTCGATGTCTGGCCCGTCGTCGTGAAGACGGTCCCGTCGGACGCCTATCTGGTCACCGAGTCGGTGCCCCAACCGCGATCGGGCGTACCCGGGTTGCTGACCCACCTGACGTGGTTCCCCAAGCCGGAGCGGCTCACCGACGAGGAGTTCTTCCACGGCTGGCACGTCGTCCACACCCCGTCCTCGGCGGCGCTGCACCCCCTACGCCAGGGCTACGTCCGCGACAGCGTGGCGCGCAGGCTGACGCCGCGAGCGCCGGCGGTCCGGGCGATCGTGAGCGAGGCCTTCGCCCTCGAGGACTACCTCGACCCCACCCGGCTGTTCGGCGGCAAACAGGCCCTTGAGGTCACCATGGCCGAGCTGCCGATCTACGCCGACGGGCCCGACATCTCGTGCTGCCCGGTGTGGCAGAGCCCCGCGAAGGGCTGACTGTGCTGTCGCAGCAGGAGCTGTCCGACCGCTTCGAGATCCAGGAGCTCATCGCCCGCTACAGCCAGCTCCTCGACCTGCGGGCCTGGGACGAGCTCGACGCGCTGTTCACCGACGACTGCCTGCTCGACTACACCGCCACGGGTGCCATCAAGGGCAGCTGGGCCGAGCACAAGGCCTACGACCAGGCGGTCCTGCTGTCGTTTAAGGGAACCCAGCACGTGATGGGGCTTCCCACGATCGTGGTCCACGGGCAGACGGCCACGGCCCGCACGATCTGCTTCAACCCGATGGACGTCGATGACAAGCGGGTCTTCTTCGTAGGTCTCTGGTACGACGACACCTTGGTCCGCACCCCGACCGGGTGGCGCTTCGCGAGCCGGACCGAGCAGCTGTCCTACTTCCACAACTTCTAGCGAGCGTCCCAGAGCTGCTCCGCGCGCGCCTTGAGGGCGAGCGCGGTTGCGTTGAAGCCCGCGGTGACCCACCCCACCTGCAGGTTGTAGACGACTTGCGCCGCCTCCCCGGTGAACACGTCAGTCGTGCGGTACGACGACCGGCCGTTACCGAGGTCCTCGACCCACTGGTCCCGGACGGCAAGCAGTCCGGGAAAGCAGTCGCCCGTGTCGTACTGCAGGTGGTGTGGCGCGTCGATGACGCGCATGTGCTCCAGCGTCGTGAACGTCTTCCCGGGCCGAGCCGGGTCGGGCAGGTGGAGGATGACCTCGGCCCCGAGCTCCAGGACTGTCTGGACCCTCACGGTGTAGGGGTTCCAGGAGGGGTAGTCCGCGTAGCTGGTGAGGACGGACCAGACGAGAGCCTGCGGTGCGTCGATCTCGACCGTGTCGCTTGCGACGGTGGTCGCGTTGAGGGCGGCTCCGGTCGTCATGCTGGCATGTACTCCCCGCCGTTGACGTCGAGGATCGCGCCCGTGACCTCGGACGCGTAGCCTGACAGCAGCATCAAGATGGCGCCGGCGCAGGCCTCGTCGGTGGGGATCCGGCCGAGCGGATTGCGGGAGGCAATGTCGTCGTAGACCTCTTGCTCGGAGATCCCCTTCTGTTCTGACGTCATGCTCAGGTAGAAGCGCACGCCCGGACCGTCCAGCCAACCCATGATCGCCTGGTTGACGCGGATGTTGTCGTGGCCCAGCTCCAGGGCGAGGAACTGCGTGGCACAGGTCATCGCGGCCTTGGCCACGGCGTAGCCGCCTTCGCCCTTCATCGGCTTGCGCGTTGTCATCGTGCCGACGTTGACGATCGAACCGTGACCGGCCGCGCGCATGTGCGGGACGGCCAGCCGGCTCATCTGCAAGGCGCCGTAGAGGATCACGTCCATCGACCGGCGTAGGCCCTTGTCCGGGGTTTCGAGCAGGTCGTGGAAACCCGGGTGCGCGTAGGCGCTGTTGACCAGTCCCGTGACCTTCCCGAAGCGCTGCACGGCGGTGTCGATAACGCGGGCGCAGTCCTCTTCCTTGCGGACGTCGCAGAGCACCCCCACCGCCGCCCCGTCGGTCTGCTTCTCGATCTGTTCGGTGACCGAACCGGACCGGGCAGCCATCACGACCTTTGCCCCTTCGGCGACCGCTCGCTGCGCCAGCTTGGCGCCGAGGCCGGCCCCGACACCGGTGATGACAACGACCTCGTCGTCGAGGATCACAGAAAAGCCCTTTCGTAGACGGCGAAGTCGCGGCTGAGCTGCTCCGTGGTGAGGCCGAAGTCCTCTGCGACATAGCGGTGCGAGCCGTGCCGCTCCTGTCGGTTGACCTTGAGGTAGTCCTCGAAGGCCTGCCGGTCATCGACGCGCATCTCGAGCCCCAGCTGTCCCATCACCGACGTCGCGGTGGCGAGCGGCTCGGAGACGGTTGCCTTGAAGGGCACGTCGACGAAGCGGTCGGGGCGTCGAGCCCGCACCTGTTCGAAGCCGCTCAGGCACTCCCGGAAGCGCTCGCTCCAGTAGGGCCCGATCAGCATCGGATCTGCCTTGTCGCTGTACTGCGCTGACATCGCCTGCACCATCGACGCATACGACGGCACGGCGGAAGTCGGCGACCGGTGCGTCATCACGATCTTGCACTGGGGAAACTCGTCAAGCACGGTGTCAGCGGCGGTGAGGTGGTGAGGCGACTTGAGGATCCACGTGCGTCCGGTCCGCGTCGGGTCCTGCCACTGGAGCACCTGTAGCCACTGGCGAAGCTCGACGTACGCCCTGCTCTGGTCGAAGGAGCGAAGCCAGATGCCGTAGCTCGGGACCCAGTAGAAGGAGTCCCAGCTCATCGCGGTGAAGGACCGGTCGAGCAGGAGCACATCCTCCTCCGGACCGTCCCAGACGACGGTATGGATGTCACCGAAGTCGGGAGACAGCGACAGGAACAGGTCCATCAACTTCCTGGCCTTCTCCTTGCGGACCTCAGCGGCGGGGGACTCTCCCGGGAAGGGCAGCGGATAGGAGCACTCCCAGCTCAGCGTGCTCGTCACCTGTGGGCTGGCAGCGAGCAGCCGGTGCAGCAGCGTCGACCCCGTGCGGGGCAGACCGCAGATCTCGGCTGCCACGTTCACCTCGACGTCGAGGATCTCCGGATGCTTGCCCTGCAGGGCGCGCAGCCGCAGCCGGTCCACGAGCAAGGCGGTCAGGCGACGCTCGGTCATCTGCTGCCCGAGCTCGGACAGCTGCGCCTCCATGTTGAGGGCACGGATGAGGACACCTAGGGGCTCGAGGAACCACTCGTCCCCGAAGTCGTCGGTGCCTGCCTTGGTGGTCGAGGCGGCCCGCAGGGCGTCCAGCGTGAGAGCCATTTAGAGCTCCACGACGTGGCAGGTCGGCAGGGGGTGATGGTCGGCTCCGACCCAGCGCAGCAGCGCAGTGCCGGAGCTGTGTCCGGTCGGGTCGAGCCAGTTGCCCCACCCCGGGTCATCGGCGGAGACGACGAGTGTGAGCCGTCCGTCGTCGTCGAGCTGCGCGGTGTGCTTGTTGACCGAGATCTGCCTGTCCGCGTCGAGTGACTCCATCCACCAGTTGCTGAGCTGGAAGTTCCAGTACGGCGCCTGCGGGACCTCCGTCGTGATGACCCACGCCTGACCCGCCTCGAGGGTCCAGTAGCCGTGCAGGTAAAAGATCTCCGGGTCACCACCTGCCCGCTGGAACATCTCCTGCCCCCAGTCGGGCAGCTCGTTGGGGCGGGTCATGAATAGCTCGGTCCAGGCGGCAAACGTTGCCGCCGTGCCGTGCACGCCCAAGGCAGCGCGCTGCAGGCTACGGACCACGTGCGTGGTGGTGAGGGGTGTGGTCGGTGGGGTCTCGCCGAGCCGCTCGATCGACCAGCTGCCAGGTACTTCGGTGCTCCGGTCGAGGTAGGACTCGCGCAGGACAATCATGGTGGAGTCCTCGGCCAGCGGCAGCCAGTTGGCCGCGGCGCCCGGCTTGTCGGCGCTGACCAGGATGTCGACGGTGCCGTCCTCGTTGACGACGAGGTCGTCGTTGCGCAGCTCTCCCGTCGATGCCATCGTGCCGTCCTTGGCGTAACGGTTGGCCTTGCTGCCGAACGTCGTGACCGCGATCGAACCCCGGGTTCCGGTGACCCGATAGCTGTTGGTCCCCTTGACCGGTGCCGAGTGGTAGATGTTGTCGGGGTTGTCGGCGCCGATCTTCACCAGGTCCAAGCCCTGCCAACGGGGCCGGTCCGGGTCGGAGTTCTCCAGGGTCGAGTACAGCGCGTTGCGCAGCAGTCGGCTGAGATAGCGGAAGCCCTCGGCCCTGTCCAGCGGTGTCGCGGGGGACGTCTGCTTGAGGACGACCTGGCCTGCGGCTTCGAGCGCCCGGCAGAAGTCACTCCAGGCCCGCCCGGTGAGGACGGCTTCGTCAGCGCTGATCATGACCCTCCAAGACGGCCGAATACTGGAACACGTTCTACCAGAGCGACGTCCCCTGCGCGAGAGCCTCGCTCAGCCCTGTGCTTGCGTCATCGTGGCCATCATCCGGTCCATCTCCCAGAAGGCACGCAGCGAGA
>JAYTHM010000027.1:0-7311 GCA_043732645.1 Frankiales bacterium | reverse complement strand
AGTAGGAGAACGCGTTCAGGCGCGGGAAACTCATGTCCGGGGCCCCGATCTGGAGCGGCATGATGTAGTTCGCGAGGCCATACGCAGCCGGCGGGGCGAACAGGAACATCATGATCGTGCCGTGCATGGTGAACAGCTGGTTGTACTGCTCGTTGGAGAAAAACTGCAGACCTGGCCGGGCCAGCTCTGCCCTCATCAGCTCTGCCAGCAGCCCCGCCAGGATGAAGAAGGCGAACGACGTACAGAGGTAGAGCAGTCCGATGGTCTTGTGATCCGTCGTCGTCAGGACCTTGGCGATCTTCGAGCCCGGCCCGGGGCTGGGCCGCTTGGTCTGGACGGGCGCGGTGGCGCTGGAGATCAAGGTCACGAGGGGCTCCCAGCAGGCTGGACGGTGGCGGAAAGCGGAACGGTGCTGGACGCAGCCGTCGTGGCGGAGGTCATTCGCAGCCGTTGAGCGGCGATGAACGTGTCGTACTCCTGCGGGGAGACCACCTTGATCCGGAAGTCCATCCGATCGTGCTTCTCCCCGCAGAGCTCGGCGCAGCGGCCGATGAAGGTGCCCTCCTGGCGGATGGTGACCTCGAACTGGTTCAACCGACCCGGGATGACGTCTCGCTTGAACAGGAACGCCGGTACGAAGAACGAGTGGATGACGTCGTTACTGGTCTCGACGAAGCGGATCGACCGACCGGTGGGGAGCACCAGCTCCGCGGGCTGTCCGGGCGCGCCAGTCACCGACGGGTCGGTGGTCGCCGGGTTGCCGCCCTCGTAGTTGAACGTCCAGTTCCACTGGAAGCCGATGACGCCGATCGTGACGGCCGGGTTCTTGCTGATCTTGTCAATGCTGTTCTCAGTGACGGCGGTGTAGTAGAAGAGCACCGCGATGATCACGAACGGGATGACGGTGTAGAGCACCTCGATCGGCAGGTTGTAACGCACCTGGCGCGGTAGCTCATCGGTGCGCTTCCGGTATCGAACGACGGCGTACAGGATCAGGCCCCAGACGAACAGCCCGACGATGAGCGCGGCCCCCACCGAGCCGAGCCACAGGTCGAAGATGCCCTTGCCCTGGTCGGTAATCGGGTGCGGAAAGCCCAGGCTGAGGGTGTTTTCATATGCCGAGCGGGCGTTGCAGCCGCCGGTCAGCAGGACCGTCGCAGCCGCGACCGCGAGCAGGCGTCCCGTCGGACGCCTGCCGAGCCGAGCCGGGGAGGGGATAGGACGCAACCTCTCGGACCTTCCTCGACATGGACGGCACTTGATAACAACGGCACGGGCTGTGCAACGGGTCGCCTGGGAGGCTTTCGTGGCGGTCACGACGTTAGCCCAGGCCGGCCGGTCCTTCCTGCCGAGGCGCGCGAGAGCGGGCTGACCGCCGGACGGGCGCTAACGTCCACGCGGTGAGCTTCGCGTCCGCACCGCCGGCGCCCGATGGCCCCGTGCTGTTGGACGCGGCAGCCGGGCTGCCGCTGCATCCCGCGGCCAGGGCCGCCCTGTTGGCGGCCCTGGACGACGGCTGGGCCGACCCGGCCAAGCTCTACGGTGCGGGGCGGCGCGCCCGGCTGCTGCTCGACGGCGCCCGGGAGGCGATCGCCGACGGCCTGGGTGTGCGCACCGACGAGGTCGTGCTGCCGCCAGGCGGCTGCGCCGCGAGCCGGTGGGCGGTGCAGGGGTCGCGTCGGCGCGGCGCCGACCACGTCGTGCACTCCGCTGTCGAGCACTCCTGCGTGCTGTCCGCCGTCGGGCAGGGCGCGGCGGACGCGGTCGGGGTCGACCGGCTCGGCAGGGTCGACCCGCAGCAGTGGGCGTCCCTGCTGCGCGACGACACCGCACTGGGCTGTCTGACCGTGGCCAGCCACGAGGTGGGGACCCTGCAGCCGGTCGAGCAGGTCGCGGCCATCTGCGCGGCCCGCGGCGTGCCGCTGCACGTCGACGCCTCGGCCGCAGTGGGCAGGGTCGGGCTGCCGACCGGCTGGTCGCTGCTGTCGGCGGACGCCCGGGGCTGGGGCGGACCGTCCTCGGTCGGTGTGCTGGTCGTGCGTACCGGCATCCGCTGGCGGGCGCCGCTGCCGGGTGGCGGACGCGAGGACCTGGTCGACCTGCCGGCGGTCGTCGCCGCTGCCGTCGGCCTGCAGGCCGTCCTGGCCGAGCGGGTGGCCGAAGACGCTCGGCTGCGCCCGCTCGTCGACCGAATTCGTGAGCGGGTCCCGGCGACCGTTCCCGACGTCGAGGTCGTCGGCGACCCGCGGGAGCGACTGCCGCACCTGGTGACCTTCTCCTGCCTGTACGCCGACGGCGAGGCCCTGCTGTCGGCCCTGGACCGGCGCGGCTTCGCGGTCTCGAGCGGCTCGTCCTGCACCTCCTCCACCCTGGAGCCGAGCCACGTACTAGTGGCCATGGGCGTGCTCACCCACGGCAACCTCCGGCTCTCGCTGCACCGCGGGACAACCGCCGAGGACATCGAGCGGTTTCTGCTGGTGCTGCCCGACGTGGTGGCCGAGGTACGCCGGGCCGGCGGAGCCGAGGACCTGTGACGACCCCCGACCTGCCCGCGCCCGACCTCGTTCTGGACTGCATCGGCCGGCCCTGCCCGGTGCCGGTGCTCGAGCTCGCGCGGGCGCTGCTGTCCTTGCCGGCCGGCACCGTCGTGGAGGTCGTCAGCGACGACCCGGCGGCGCTGGTCGACATCCCCGCGTTCTGCCGGCTCCGAGGGCACGCGTACCTCGGCGCCCGGCCCGCACCGGTCGGCAGCGGGCTGCTCGTACGTTCGGTGGGCCCGCCGACCGGGGTGAGTCGCGAGGACAGCTGAGGCCGCCGCCCTCAGACCGGCAGGTGCGGCTCGACCTCCGCGGCTGCGACATCGCCGTATGCCCCGGCAAACCGCTGGAGCAGCTCGCCCGCGTTCACGACGTACTCCTGGGTGCCGATCGTCTCGACGACGCAGGTCGCGAGCAGGGCGCCGACCTGCGCTGACCGCTCCAGGCCCAGACCCCACGCGGTCGCGGTCAGGAAGCCGGCCCGGAAGGCGTCGCCGACCCCGGTGGGCTCTGCGATCGTGCGGGCCGGTACGACACCGACCTCGACCGTCGGCTCGCCGCGCCGCGCGATCCGCACACCCTTCGCCCCGATGGTCGTCACCCGGGTGCCGACCCGCTCGAGGATCTGCGCGGGGTCCCAGCCGGTCTTCTCGTGCACGAGCCCGGCTTCGTACTCGTTCGTGAACAGCCAGGTGGCGCCCTCGATCAGCTGCCGGATCGCCGGACCCTTCAGGAAGGCCAGCTGCTGGCTCGGATCGGCCGCGAACGGCACCCCCCGGTCCCGGCAGGAGGTGGTGTGCCGGGCCATCGCGGCCGGGTCATCGGGCGCGACGACGACCAGGTCGAACTCCCCGAGACCGGCCAGGTCGATCTCGGCAGCCTCGCTCATGGCGCCCGGGTAGAACGTCGCGATCTGCGCGTGGTCGTGATCGGTAGTGCACGTGAAGCGCGCAGTGGCGAGCGTCGCGCTCGTCATCACCCCGGAGACGTCTACACCGCGCTCCGCGAGGGCCGCGACGTACTCGGCGGCATCGCTGCCTACCACCCCGACGAGTGTCGGCGACAACCCGAGCGACGCCATTCCGAACGCGATGTTGGCGCCGGTCCCACCGCGACGGATCTGCAGGTCGCTGGCGAGGAAGCTGACGGACAGGCTGGCCAGCTGCTCGGGGAGCACCGAGTCGGCGAAGCGGCCGTCGAAGGTGAGCAGGTGGTCAGTCGCGATGGACCCGGCGACGGCGATGCGCATCCGCAGACCGTAGGCGAGCGCGGCGGACCTAGCTGAAGCTGTCACCGCAGGCGCACGAGCTGCCCGCGTTGGGGTTGTCGATCGTGAACCCCTGCTTCTCGATGGTGTCGACGAAGTCGATCGTCGCGCCGGACAGGTACGGCACGCTCATCCGGTCGACGACCACCTTGACCGAGCCGTCCTGGTAGGACGCCATGGCGTCACCGTCCAGCGCCCGCTCGTCGAAGAACAGCTGGTAGCGCAACCCTGAGCAGCCACCGGGCTGCACGGCGACCCGCAGGGCCAGGTCGTCGCGACCCTCCTGTGCGAGGAGGGCACGCACCTTCTCCGCCGCCGGGTCGGTCAGCAGTACCCCGGTCTCGTTGGACGCCGGGGTGGTCGTGTCCTGAACCGGGGTGGTGGTGTCCTGGGCCGTCATAGTTGTCTCCCTCTGCTCCGGGCGCTGCCATCGTCCCGCTCGACTGAGTAAACGTGGTCTGTCGCGGACGTGTTCCAGCCTACGTCCGCGACCACTCCCGGGCGACCTGCCCAGCAAGGCGGGCCAGCTCACCCGCCGGGTTCTCAAGCGCCGCGGACAGCCCGACGCGGTCGGCAACGGCGTACGCCCCCGCGATGCCGGCCGCGGCGCACTCGCGCGGGCCGAGCCGGACCTGGCCGGCGAGCACCAGGCACGGCACCCCGGCAGCAGCCGCGTGGGCGGCGACGGCCGACACCACCTTGCCCGTGAGCGAGGTCGCATCGAAGGTGCCCTCGCCGGTGACGACCAGGTCGGCCCCGGCGATCTGGTCAGCAAGCCGGACCGCGTCGCCTAGCAGCGCCGCCCCCGGCTCGCGGCGGGCACCGAGGGCGAGCAGGGCGGCGCCGAGCCCGCCCGCCGCACCGGCGCCAGGCACGTTGCGCACGCGTACGCCCAGCGCGGGCTCGAGCAGGTCGGCCCACCGCCGCAGCGCCGCCTCCAGCTCGCGCAGGTCCGGCGGCCGGGCGCCCTTCTGAGGGGCGAACACCGCCGTCGCACCGGTCGGCCCCAGCAGCGGGGCCTCGACATCGGTGGCGGCCAGCAGCTCGACGTCGGCGAGGCGCGGGTCCGGGGTGCCCTCGAGGCGGTCGGCGCGGGCGAGCGCAGCGCCGCCGGGCGAAAGATGCTCCCCCGCTCGGTCCACAGCCGTCAGGCCAAGCGCGGCGAGCAGCCCCGCGCCGCCGTCGTCGGTGGCCGAGCCGCCCAGTCCGACGACGATCCGGGTGGCGCCTTCGTCCAGGGCCGCCCGGACCAGCTGCCCGACGCCGTAGGTCGTGGTGCGGCGCGGGTCACGCTCCGCCGACGAGAGCAGGTGCAGCCCGCAGGCAGCCGCGCTCTCGACCCACGCCGTCGACATGTCGAGCAGCATCGCCGCCTCGACCGGCCTGCCGAGCGGGTCGTCGACCATGCGGCGTACCTCACGGGACGCGGGCAGCGCTGCCGCCAGCACCTCGACGAAGCCGGGGCCGCCGTCGGAGAGCGGCACCAGACACAGGTCGTCCTGCGGCGCGGCCGTCGCCCAGCCCGCGGCCAGTGCACGGGCCGCGGCGACCGGCGACAGGGTCCCGCCGAAGCCGTCGGGGGCCAGCACGATGCGCACGCGATGATTCTGCCCGCTCACCCAAAAGCGGGACTGCTGCGACCCTGCCCGAGGTTGTCGTCTGTGCGACGCTATCCCCCCCCCGGTCAGACCAACAGGAGTCCCTGTGACGAGCACCAACCTCGACCTGACACCCCGTGCTCACACACCCGGTGCCCTGTTGCCCGGTGACCTGATGCCCGGGGTGCAGCCGAGCCCGCTGGCCCTGCTCCTGCTCGGCCGGCAGCGCGATCCGGAGTCCGAGCGCGGTGTCGACTGCCCGGGCGAGCTGCCGTCCGCCTCCGACCCGACTCTGGTCGCGCGGGCCCGGGCGGCCAAGGACGCCCTCGGCGACCGGGTGTTCGTGCTCGGCCACCACTACCAGCGCGACGAGGTGATCGCCTTCGCCGATGTCACCGGCGACTCGTTCAAGCTCGCGCTGCAGGCGGCCGCGCGGCCCGACGCGGAGTTCATCGTCTTCTGCGGCGTGCACTTTATGGCCGAGACCGCGGATATCCTCGCTGGCCCGCACCAGTCGGTGATCCTGCCGAACCTCGCCGCCGGATGTTCGATGGCAGACATGGCCGATATCGACTCGGTCGAAGAATGCTGGGAACAGCTCGCCGAGCTCTACGGAACGCAACCGGATGCCGACGGCCGCGCACCGGTCATCCCGGTCACCTACATGAACTCCTCCGCCGCGCTCAAGGGATTCTGCGGAGAGCACGGCGGCATCGTCTGCACCTCGTCTAACGCCGCGACCGTGCTCGAGTGGGCATTCGAGCGCGGCCAACGGGTGCTCTTCTTCCCCGACCAACACCTGGGTCGCAACACCGCGAAGGCGATGGGCGTGCCACTCGAACGCATGCCGATGTGGAACCCGCGCAAAGCGCTGGGGGGCAACAGCGGCGCCGAGCTGGCGGATGCCCGCGTCATCCTCTGGCACGGCTTCTGTTCAGTGCACAAGCGCTTCAGCGTCGGCCAGATCGAGAAGGCGCGCGCCGAGTTTGCTGGGGTGACCGTGCTCGTACACCCCGAGTGCCCGATGGAGGTCGTTGACGCCGCGGATGCCGCCGGCTCGACCGATTTCATCGGCAAGGCCATCGCGGCCGCGCCCGAACCGACGACATTTGCGATCGGCACCGAGATCAACATGGTCAACAGGTTGGCAACGCAGCATCCCCAGCACACGATCTTCAGCCTCGATCCGGTCGTCTGCCCGTGTTCGACGATGTACCGGATTCACCCCGGTTACCTGGCCTGGGTGCTCGAGGCTCTCGTGCGCGGAGAGGTGCTCAACCAGATCACAGTGCCGGAGCGGGTAGCCGCCCCCGCCCGGATCGCCCTTGAGCGGATGCTCGCGGCCAAGCCTGGCGCGCCCGTGGTTCCGGCCGACGTGATCGGGGATTGACATGGTCACGCCCCGAGTAATTGTGGTCGGCACCGGAATCGCTGGACTGGTCGCCGCCCTGCGGGCCGCCCGCACCCACACGGTGACCCTCGTGACCAAGGCAGAGCTGGGGGAGAGCAACACCCGGTATGCGCAAGGCGGTATCGCTGCGGTGATGTTCCCGGACGACAGTGTCGGCGCGCACATCGACGACACGCTGGCGGCCGGGGCAGGGCTCAACTCGCGGGAGGCGGTCGAGATCCTCTGCGCCGAAGGGCCCGATCGCATCCGCGACCTGGTGGCACTTGGGGTGGAGTTCGACCATGAAAATGGCCTGCTCGCGCGGGGACGGGAGGCCGCCCATTCGAGCGCGCGGGTCCTGCATGCGGGCGGAGACGCGACCGGCGCCGGCATCGAGAGCGCCCTGGTGCGGGCCGTCCGGGCCTCGAACGTGAGCGTCCTCGAATTCACCTTCGTTCGCGATCTCCTCGTCGTCGATGGGCAGGTACGCGGAGTCGAGACCGTCGATGTTGCGGGCAC
>JAYTHM010000026.1:0-7329 GCA_043732645.1 Frankiales bacterium | reverse complement strand
TCAAGCGGGCCGAGGACGCGGTTCGATCGCTGCACGACATGGCGCGCGGGTCCGCCTCGTCACCGACCGACGTGGCAACCGCCCGCGCCGCCGAGGAGTCCGTCGCGGTGCTGGAGACGCTTCGTGGGCTCAGCGGCCAGTCGGTCGCCCTCGGCAAGGCCCTCGCGCAGGCCTCCTCCCCCGGGCTGGACGCCGAAGCCGCCTCGCTGGCCGCTGCCGCCGCAGCCGCGCCCGACGACACGTCCGCCCGACTGCCCGCCGACGCCGTGGCAGACCGGGTCGCGGTCCGGGACCGGCTGATGGCGGCCACGCGGGAGCTGGAGGCGCGGATGCAGTCCTCCGCCCTCGGGCTCGAGGGCCTCGTCGCCCGGGTCGCCGAGGTCCGGGCGACGGCGTCGACCGTGGGGCGGCTCGACCCGAGCGCGGATGACCGCCGCCCTCACCACGGAGGTCGAGGGACTGCGGATGGGGCTGCGCGACGTCGAGCAGGTAGCCCGCCAGGCACTCGGCCAGTCAGGCTGAGCCGGCTCAGGGAATGCGGGTGAGGTGATGTTCTGATGATCTTGGTCAGCCCTCCACACACCTGGGTTCTGGCTTTCCTGACCAAGAGGGCGACGGCCGGACCTGATCCCCCTGTTCCAGAGCCGCCTGGGAGGCGACCACCTCCGACAGGGCCGACTGCACCGGCCCGGCCTTGGCGTGCGCCTCTGCCACCTCCGCCAACGGGTCGCTGTCCCACGTGATCCCACCACCGGCCCACAGATGCACCCGCCCGCCCGCCAGTGCCACCGTTCGAATAGTCAACCCGAGGTCGAGACCTCCTGGCCAGATAAAGCCCAGTGCTCCCATGGCCGGACCACGCCCTACCGGCTCCAGCTTGGCGAGCAGCCCACAGGCAGCGTGTTTGGGAGCGCCGGTCACCGAGCCGCCAGGAGCAAGCGCCCGTAAGACGTCCTCCACGGTCACCCCAGCTTCTAGCTCGCCTGTCACGGTCGTCGCCGCGTGCCAGAGGCCCGACCACGGCGAGACGTCGTACAGGCCCTCCACGGTGACCGATCCGGAGACGGTCACGCGGGCGAGGTCGTTGCGCTCGAGGTCGACGATCATGACGTGTTCCGCACGGTCCTTCGCGCTCGCCCGCAGCACGTCCGCATCCCGAGCCGTGCCCTTGATCGGTACGGTCGTGATCCGGTTGCCGACGACCCGGACCAGCTGCTCGGGCGACGCCGAGGCGACGACCCAACCCTCGCCGGCAAGGACGCCCGCGTACGACGCCCCCGAGAGGGACGCCACGGCGTCCGCCAGGGCGAGCGGATCCCCTGAGAAGGAGGCCGAACGGTGGCCGACGACGTTGGCCTGGTAGACGTCGCCGCGGGCAATCGCCTGGCGCACCTGCTCCACCGCAGCAGCGTGCTCCGCGTCGGTCCAGCTCGTGGCCCACTCACCCACCGTGCTCACTCTCGCACTGCTCGACCCCACCGGTGGCGTGAGGGGAGCCCCGGGAGCGAGCCGGTAGGCGATGGCGACACACTCCGGGACCTCGACTGGGCTCGCCGCTCCGAGCGGCACCCCCCCGAGCTGCGCGCAGGCGCGCGCCCCGAGCAGCAGGGCGACCCCGACGTCGCCGCGTTGTAGCTCGGGTTCCCCGGCCAGGGCGTGCTCGGCGAGCAGCGACAGAACGTCACCCGGGTCCGAGGACTCGACCCGGTCGAGCTCGACCAGCGCCCCGGACCAGGCAGTGGGCGCACCCGACACACGACCAGTCGGGGGAAAGGTGCCGCGCGTTCGGTGGTTCAGTGACACGATGAGCCCTCCGAGATAGGAACTGACCAGATCGACTCTGACCAGTCAGACCTGACCAGTCAGACCTGATGCAGATCGACACCGAGCACGACGAGCGGCCAGCCTCACGAGGGCTACCCGCTCGACCCTGACCCTGGAGCACGACGATGTGCCAGCACCACCCGCACTGCCCGCCCGCTGAAGCCACCGACCACGACGCAGCTCGCGTGGTCAGCACCCACCCCGAGCAAGGATGGGTCCTGCTCTGCAACGGCGTCATCGTCTTCGACGACACCGGGGAGCTGCTCCCCGACCGCCGCGCCGTCGCGCCGCACCGCCCCGCGGTCCGCAAGGTCGCCTAGCTGTACTCGTCCACCGGCGGGCACGAGCACACCAGGTTACGGTCGCCGTAGGCCCCGTCGATGCGCCGTACCGGGGGCCAGTACTTGCTGGCCTTGCTGACTCCGGCAGGAAAGGCCGCGACCGACCGGTCGTAAGGCAGTTCGCCCAGGACACTCTCGGCCGTGTGGGGCGCCCCGGCGAGGACGTCGCGCTGGCTGTCGATCTCCGCGCGGATCGCGATCATCGCGTCGCAGAACCGGTCGAGCTCGCGCAGGTCCTCGGACTCGGTCGGCTCGATCATCAGCGTTCCGGCCACCGGGAAGCTCATCGTGGGTGCGTGGAAGCCGTAGTCGATGAGCCGCTTCGCGACGTCGTCGACGCTGACGCCGGTCTCCTTCGTGATCTGCCGGAGATCGACGATGCACTCGTGTGCGACCAGACCGCCACGGCCGGTGTAGAGCACCGGATAGTGCGGCTGCAGGCGAGCGGCAACATAGTTGGCGGACAGCACGGCGACCTGGGTCGCCCGGGTGAGCCCGGGTCCTCCCATCATCCGCACGTAGGCCCAGCTGATCGGCAGGATCCCCGCGGAACCGTACGGCGCAGAGCTGATCGGTCCGGGCCCGGTCGCCGGGCCGCACTCGTCGTTGAGCGGGTGGTTGGGCAGGTACGGCGCAAGGTGGGCGCGGACGCCGACCGGACCGACGCCGGGGCCGCCCCCGCCGTGCGGGATGCAGAACGTCTTGTGGAGGTTGAGGTGGCTGACGTCGGCCCCAAACTTCCCCGGGCGGGCCAGGCCGACGAGCGCGTTGAGGTTGGCACCGTCGACGTAGACCTGACCGCCGGCGTCGTGTACGGCGGCACAGATATCGGTGACGGCGACCTCGAACACGCCATGCGTGCTCGGGTAGGTGATCATCAGGGCCGCCAGGCTGCCCTCGTGCTCGGCGATCTTGGCCCGCAGGTCCTCGACGTCGACGTCACCGCTGGGCGTGGTGCCGACGACGACGACCCTCATGCCGGCCATCACAGCGCTGGCCGCGTTGGTGCCGTGTGCCGAGGCGGGGATCAGGCAGACGTCCCGCTGGTTGTCACCGCGCGCCAGGTGGTAGGAGCGGATCGCGAGCAGCCCGGCGAACTCTCCCTGGGAACCAGCGTTCGGCTGAAGGGACACGGCGTCGTAGCCGGTGACCTCGCAGAGCCAGCCTTCGAGGTCGGTGACAAGCTGCTTGAAGCCCCGCGCGTGCTCGAGCGGCGCGAACGGGTGGATTGCCCCGAACTCCGGCCAGGTGACCGGCTCCATCTCGGTCGTGGCGGTGAGCTTCATCGTGCAGGACCCGAGCGGGATCATCGTTCGGTCCAGTGCGAGGTCCCGATCGGACAGCCGGCGTAGGTAGCGCAACATCGCGGTCTCGCTGTGGTGGCTGCCGAAGACGTCGTGGGTGAGGAATGGACTGGTCCGCCTCAAGGCCACGGGCAAGGCATCCGGGGTCGAGGCGTCGAGCGCGTCCCAGTCCTGGCTGGCGCTCCCGATCCCGAACGCGGCGAAGGCCTCGGTGACCAGGTCCAGGTGCGCCCGGGTCGTGGTCTCGTCGGTGCTGATCGAGACGGTCGAGGCGTCCACGAGCCGCAGGTCGACACCTGCCACGCGCGCACGCTCGACGACGGCGGCAGCGTCGGGGGTGCTGACCTGGACCGTGTCGAAGAAGGTCCCGCTCGCTCCGAGGGCCTTGCCCAGGAGGGCGGCGTACCGGTGGGTTCTGCGAGCGATCGTGGTGAGGCCCTCTGGACCGTGCCAGGTTGCGTACATCCCGGCGATCACCGCAAGCAGCACCTGCGCGGTGCAGATGTTGCTCGTGGCCTTCTCGCGGCGGATGTGCTGTTCACGGGTCTGCAGCGCAAGCCGGTACGCCGGGGCGCCGGCCGCGTCGATGCTCACCCCGACGAGCCGCCCAGGGATGGCCCGCTCGAGGCCGGCCCGAACCGCCATATAGCCGGCGTGTGGACCGCCGTAGCCGAGTGGAACGCCGAAGCGCTGGGAGGTCCCGACAGCGACATCGGCACCGGCGTCACCGGGGCTCTCGAGCAAGGTGAGCGCGAGCAGGTCAGCCGCGACGGCCACGAGGGCACCGCTGGCGTGGGCCTGCACGATGAGTGGCTTGAGGTCGCGGACGGCGCCGCTCGAGCCGGGGTACTGCACCAAGAGGCCAAAGATGTTGTCGGGGAGAGCTGTCGACAAGTCGCTCACCACGACCGTGAGTCCGAGCGGTACCGCGCGGGTCTGAACGACCGCGATCGTCTGCGGGTGGCAGTCGGCATCGACGACGAAGGCCGCGTCCTTGCCCGCCTTGCTCTGCCGTCGTGCCAGCGTCATCGCCTCGGCTGCGGCCGTGCCCTCATCGAGGAGGCTGGCGTTGGACGTCGGCAGGCCGGTGAGGTCACCGATCATGGTCTGAAAGTTGAGCAGGGCTTCGAGCCGCCCCTGGCTGATCTCCGGCTGGTAAGGCGTGTAAGCGGTGTACCAGGCGGGGTTCTCCAGCACGTTACGCAGGACGACCGGGGGGGTGTGGGTGCCGTGGTAGCCCAGCCCCAGCATCGGTACGGTGACGCGGTTCTGCGCCGCCAGGGCCCGCAGCTCGGCTATCGCCTCGGCCTCGCTGGCGGCCGGAGGCAGGTCGAGCGCGGTGGTCGCCCGGATCGCCTCCGGGACGGCCTCGAGCGCGAGCTCCTCGAGGCTGCCGTGACCGACAACCGCGATCATCTTGGCAATTTCATCCTCGCCGGGCCCGATGTGACGGCTCGCGAAGGGCGCCGCCTGCTCGAGCTCACGCAGGCTGGCAGGGGGATCGGTCGGGAGGGCGTGGGTCGGGAGGGCGGCGGTCATCGAGAGGACTCCATGGGTGAATGCGGACGCACCTGTCGCGTGCTCGCTCGCCCCCCCTCTGTCATGCACCTGAGAGCTTCACCCTGACGTTCGCACGAGCAGGGCTTGCACGTCGGTGGGCCTCACCCGCTGCCACGGGCCAGACCGCTTTCCAGAGTCGCCTACCCCATACGGTCCATTGGCCCGAGAGGTTGTCGGGCAGTGATGCTCCTTCGGCGCCCGGCGCTGGCTGCACTAGGACTCTCCCGCGAGGGGTGGTCGGCAGTTCCAGGGTAGCAGTGACAGCCGGCCTGCTCGGGCCCCGGTAACACGTCAGGCGCTCGTGCGACGCCTACGTCGGCTGGCGAGCTCATCGGCGCTGTTGGCGACGAGTTCTGCGCCGCCCGCCTCGATCGTGGCGCGGTCGTCGCTACCATGCGCCCGCTCGCCGGGCAGGTGGGCCAGCGTGCCCTCAACCTCCCGGACCTGCCGGCCGACGGCGATCGCAAAGACCGCCTGACCGCCTTGGAGCAGGTCGACCATCTCGTCGGTGCTCGTGCACTCGTAGACCGTGGTTCCGTCGCTTATCAGGGTCACCTGTGCAAGGTCTTCCACGCCATGGTCGTGCAGGGTGCTGATCGCGGTCCGGATGTTGGCCAAGGAGACGCCCGCGTCCAGCAGCTTCTTCACGATGCGCAGAACGAGGATGTCGCGGAAGGAGTACAGCCGCTGCGAGCCCGATCCCCGGGCCTCGCGAACGGTCGCCTCGACCAGCCCGGTCCGGGCCCAGTAGTCGAGCTGGCGGTAGGTGATCCCGGCGGCGCTGCAGGCTGTCGGACCTCGATACCCCACACTGACCTCGTGCCGCCCACTGTGGGCGCCGGGACGTTCGTCCTCGGGCAGGTCGTCGAACAGGCTCCCCTGCAGGCTCATGCTCGCCTGACGGCTGTCCAGACCGGGGTCCTGCACGTCCACAGTCTCTCCTTCAGGTCGGCTGCTGCTCACTGGTGCTGGGTTCTGCTTGGCAGACGTTAGGAACCCCTGAGGTGATGGTCAACGACCCACGGGTGGCGTGTTCGAGACCTCAACCTCTTGTTGAGGCTTAGGACTCCTTATCGAAGTCCTCAGGTGTGATGGTGTCCAGGAACTCGCGGAACTTCTCCACTTCGTCCTCCTGCTCGTCAGGAATGGCGATGCCGGCCTCGGCGAGCACCGACTCCTGGCCCTTGATGACGGCACCGGTCCGCATTGCCAGCGCGATCGCATCACTGGGCCGGGCGCTCACCGTCACGCCGTCATCAAAGCCCAGCTCGGCGTAGAAGACCCCGTCCCGAAGGTCACTGATCGTGACCGAGCGTAAGGGACGATCGAGGGCGTCGAGCAGGTCCCGGAGCAGGTCGTGGGTCATCGGACGAGCCGTGACCACGCCCTGTTGGGCGAAGGCGATCGCGGTGGCCTCGACCGCCCCGATCCAGATCGGCAGGTAGCGATCGCCGCCGGCCTCCTTGAGCAGCACGATCGGCTGCTGGCTGGGGAGCTCGACGCGAACACCGACCACGGTGAGCTCGGTGAGCGGGGTGCCGTCCTGGTCGTCCACCGAAGGTCCTCCTGGGCCGGATGCCGGTGGATACCGGCAAGTTCTTCGACCCTACCTCCGCTGCTCCACCTGATCCCTGTCGGCGTTGCCAGCTGTCGTACCGGCAGCGCCGAGCAACGCGTCCGGTCGTGCTCACGGACGTGTGTCAGCGGCGTAGGCCGGGGGCGAGTCCGGCCTTCACGAGGGTCGCGTGCAGCTTCACCGACAAGGCGGCCAGCTCCCGGGCGACCTCGTCCGCGCGGGCCCGGGCCTCGGGGTTGCGCTGGCGCGCCAGCGGGGTGACAACTTGCTCTACGAGGCCGATTTCTCGCTCAGCGGCGGCCTTGAAGGGCCGCAGGTGACGCGCTTCGATCCCGAAGCGGGACATCTCGGCGACGGTCTTTGCCACAACGAGCGCGTCCCCGTCGTAGTGGCTGCCACCGGGCCGAGGTCCTACCATGCCGTACTGCTCGAGCTGCTCGAGCTGGGCCGGCTCGAGGCCCGCCGCGTCGAGGAGCTCTCGGCGCGACAGCCGGACCTCGCTGGCATCCGGGCGGAAGGCGTCCGGACCCGGCATGCCCTCCGCGGCGACCAGGGCCCGCGGCACCTTCGGGCCGCCACCGCTGACGCCGGGCGGTTCGAGGCCGCGGTCGATGGCGTCGAGGTGTTCTTTGATGACGCGCAATGGCAGGTAGTGGTCTCGCTGGGCCGACAGGACGTACCGCAGGCGGCCGACGTCCTCCCGTGAGAACTTCCGGTAGCCCGA
>JAYTHM010000025.1:0-7331 GCA_043732645.1 Frankiales bacterium | reverse complement strand
ATCCGATGTAGAGGTCGGGAGTGATCAGCGGCGTCTTTGGCCAAAAGAACCCCTCGAGATTGCCGACGGTTTCCTCGAGCATGTCCTGGACGTCCTCGGTGTGGGCGTCGACGGCGACGTGCAGCGTGATGACGTCGTCTTCGGTGCTGATGGACACTCCTCCCAGCTCGGGTGGCAGCAGTCCCATCATGGCCTGCACGAGCAGGAGCACGACCTCGTTGTCCCACGTCATCTCGAGCGAAGCGTTCACGGCTGACCCTTCGTTGGTGAGGTGGGAACGACGCTCACGCTCGTCGTCCCCTTGATGAGGAACACATGAGTGGGTTGGTCCAGGAAGTGGGCGCCACTGTTGTTGTTGAACCCTGTGACCAGGTCGCACTCAACGATCAGGTTGCCAGATCGTGACAGGCCGATCACCCGTGTTTGGCCCGCGTGATAGGCATCCAGCACTTTCTGGGCGTCGCCGCCATAGAGGAAGTAGCCGCCTTCTTGGTAGCCAATGCCGCCGAGCACGTGACGAGTCTGCCTCTGCCGGCTGATCCGCGTGCCGATGACCGGCATCGGCTCGGGCCGAGGCGTCGGTGGCGGCGTTTCGGGCTGTAGGTGGATGCGGTAGCGGGTGAGGGCGGTTTCGGCGGCGCTGCCGCCGAGGGCGAACAGGGCGGCGGTGGCGGTGTCCCAGGGGTCGATCTTGCCGGTTTCGACGTAGTCGTTGGTGGTGGTGGCGGCCCAGGCGGTGCTGGTGGCGAGGGTGGGCAGAAGCCACGTGGTGAGGGGGCGGGCGGCACTGCTGATGGTGCTGCGCGTGAGGGCGCCGGTGACGGCGCCGCTGAGGGTGCGGGCGAGGTGGCCGCCTGCGACGCCGTAAGCAGTGTTCAGCAGGGCGTGGTTGCTCAAGCTGGTGAGGTCGCTGTGGCCGGTGCTGCGGACCTGCTGGAACGCGTCGTAGTCGGTGAAGCCCGCGGTGACGGCGATCTGGGGCTTGAGGAAGGTGGCGGCGGCGCGCAGGGCTTGGAGAGGGCGCGGACGGCGAGGGTGACGGCTTCAGCCGCTTCGACGGCGGCAGTGCTGGCGGCCCCGACGGCGGCGGTGGTCTCGGCGACCTCGGCGCTGACGATCGCGGCGTCAGCGGCGGCTGCGGCTGGGGCGGCAGCGCCGATGGTGACGACCACGGTCGTGGTGACGACGACGACGGCGGCAACGGTGAGGATCTTGCCCAGGCTCCAATGTTGCTGGGCGTGGGCCTTGTCGCGGACGTGGGCGTAGTCCTCGAACCGGTCGGCAGCCTCGCCGAGGGTTCGGCCGATCTGGTGGGTGCGTTGGTCGAGCTCGCACAGCGGGTGGTTCGCGGCACGAGCGCTGGTGCCGGTCCAATGTGGGTGGGCGTCGGTGAGCACGGTGTGAGCTTGGGACTGAGCGGCGAGGAGGTCCTGGGTGCAGTCCCGCAAAGCTCCGGCCATCTGCCGGGCCGCCGCGGCATCCCCTCCGGCGGCTTGGGTAGCTCGAAGGTCTGCGCCGGCGCGAGCGCCGCAGCAGCAGGCGCGATCACCGACGCGACCTCCACGACGGAGCGCGGCGCGGCAGCGGTTTACCGGGGTGAGCGGCCATGCACGAACCGTGCCAGAGAACCAGACACCACCTCGGAGGTTGTCCACAGGTGTCGGCGGGTGTGAAAACGAACAAAGATACGAAGTTGGGTACGGCGTGTGGAGAACCGAAATCGTCCCCGCGCGCGGCTATGGTCTGCGGGTGCTCGAGGAGATGCGGATCCAGGGACTCGGCGTGATCGACGACGTCGTTCTCGAGCTCGGTGCTGGGCTGACGGTGGTGACCGGCGAGACCGGGGCCGGAAAGACGATGGTCGTGCAGGGACTCAACCTGCTGTTCGGCGGTCGTGCTGACGCGGGCCGAGTGCGTCCCGGGGCGGCGAGGGCTGTCGTGGAGGGCCGGCTCGCCATCGACCCGGACCATCCGGCGGCGACGAGGGCGGCCGATGCCGGGGGCGAGCTCGACGAGGGCACTCTGCTGCTCAGCCGCAGCGTTGCCGCAGACGGGCGCTCGCGGGCCCACGTCGGCGGCCGGAGCGTCCCGGTGGGGGTCCTGGCCGAGCTCGGCCAGGAGCTGCTTGCCGTCCACGGGCAGAGCGACCAGCAACGGCTGCTCCAGCCAGTCCGGCAGCGCGCCGCCCTCGACCGCTTCGCGGGGGCCGATGTGCTCGACAAGCGGGAGCGGTTCGCCGGGCTGTGGGCACGTTGGCGTGACGTCCGGTCCACGCTGCAGCAGCTCGAGGCCGAGGCGGCCGAGCGTGTCCGCGAGGCCGACCTGCTCCGCCTGGGACTCGCCGAGGTCGAGGCCACGGCACCTGTGTCAGGGGAGGGCCAGGACCTCGCCACCGAGATCGAGCGGCTCGCCAACGCCGACGACCTGCGGACCGCCGCGACCACCGCGCAGCAGGCGCTCACCGGTGACGAGACCGGCGAGGCCACCGATGCCCTGCAGCTGCTCACTGCCGCGCGCCGCACGCTCGAGGGGGCCACGGGCCACGACCCGAGCCTTGCGGCCTTGGCGTCCAGGGCCAAGGAAGCCGCTCTGCTGACGGCCGACCTCGCACAGGAGCTCGCGTCCTACGCCGCAGGCATCGACGCCGACCCGCGTCGCCTCGCGGTCGTGCAGGACCGCCTCGCCGCCCTTACCGCCCTGGTTCGGCGACATGCCACCGACGACGTGGACGGGGTCCTCGCGTGGGCCTCAGGTGCCAGCGACCGGCTGCTCGAACTCGACGGCACCGGCGACACCGTGGCGGCCCTCGCGGTGGAGGACGCGAAGCTGGAGAAGGAGCTAGGTGCGTGTGCTGCCGCCCTCACCAAGGCGCGCGAGAGGGCCGCCACCCGCTTCGGTCGGGCTGTCACCGCCGAGCTGGTCGAGCTGGCCATGCCACATGCCGTCGTCACCGCCGTGGTCTCCCAGCGCCCGTCCCTGGACGGGCTGCGGGTTGGCGACGTCCGCGTCACGGCCGGCGCCGACGGCGTCGATGACGTCGAGCTGCTGCTCGTCCCGCACCCGGGAGCGCCGGCCCGGCCCCTGCATAAGGGAGCCTCCGGTGGCGAGCTGTCCCGCGTGATGCTGGCGGTCGAGGTTGTTTTCGCCGGTTCGGATGGGGTGCCGGTCATGGTCTTCGACGAGGTCGACGCGGGCGTGGGTGGCAAGGCGGCCGTCGAGGTCGGCAAGCGGCTGGCCCGATTGGCCAAGGACCATCAGGTGATCGTGGTCACGCACCTCCCGCAGGTCGCTGCGTTCGCTGACCGGCATCTGCAGGTCGTCAAGGCCGATGACGGCAGCATCACCCGCAGCGGCATCGTGCCCCTCGACGACGAGGCCCGAGTCGCCGAGCTGTCCCGCATGCTGGCCGGACTCGACAGCGGACTGGCCCGCGGGCACGCCGAGGAGCTGCTCGCCGCCGCCGCGAAGGCCAAGGCACGATGAAGATCCGGTCGCTGACTGACGACGACCTCCAACAGCGCTGGGACCTGAGCATGCTCGGGTTCGGCGGTGACCGGTCCTCGACCCCTGAGGCCGGACCTCCGTCCCACCACGTCGGAGCGTTCGACGACACCGGTCGGCTCCTCGCGAAGATGGTGGCCCGGACCTACCAGCAGTGGTGGTGCGGCCGGCCGGTACCGATGACGGGCATCGCCGGCGTCGTCGTCCACCCCGACGGACGTGGTCAGGGGCTGGTGCCCCAGATGACGGAGGTGCTGCTCGCCGATGCCCCGGAGCCGGTGAGCGTGTTGTTCCCGTCCGCCCCGGGCATCTACCGACGGCTGGGGTGGGAGGTCGTCGGCTCGCTCGACGAGACCGTGCTGCCCCTGCGGGGCCTGCCCTCGGGGAAGCAGTCGGTGACGCTTCGCGGAGCCGTGCCTGCGGACCTCAAGGGCTTGCAGGAGCTGTACGCCGCACGCGGCCGCACCGGGTCGGGACTGCTCACCCGCACCGGGTCGAGCTTCACCACCACGGTCCTGGACCGTGACGTCGTGACCGTGGCGGAGCAGGACGGTGAGGTCAGCGGCTACGTCGCCTACGACCGGGGCACCTACGATGCGCACCGGATCAAGGTCCGGGACTGTCTCGCCAGCACCCCCGAAGCTCTGAGTGCGCTGGTCGGCAGCCTTGGTTCGTGGAGCGCGCTCGTCGACACGATGGCCTGGCGGGGGAGCACTCTCGACCTGCAGTTGCTGCTCGGGTTCCGGGTGCCTGCGCCGGTGAGCGTGCAGGCGTGGATGCTGCGGGTCCTCGACCCGGTCGCTGCGGTGACCGCCCGTGGCTTCGGGCTGGACGGGACCGCGGCCTTCAGTCTGGCCGGGGTCGGCCACCAGCTCGTCGTACGGGAAGGTCGCGGGGTCCTCGAGCCCAGGGAGGTCGACGGACTGCCCGTCGTCACGCCGCAGGGGCTGGCGTTGCTATTTGCCGGCGTCGGCCGCTCGCTTCACCGGAGCGGGCACGCCGACCGGCCGGTCGTCGAGCTCGAGGCGGCCTTCGCGGGACCACCGCCGGAGATGCTCGACTACTTCTGAGCGCGTCTCCACACCGTCCGGCGGTGGGCTTGTTAGAGTGAAGTTCCGTGAAGCAGGCGTTGGACCTGCTGGTCAGTCAGTACTGAGCACGGGGAGCCCACGTGGCGCGTAGGACCGAGGGCCAGACCTGTCACTTGTTCGTCACGGGGGGCGTGGCGTCATCGCTGGGCAAGGGCCTTACCGCCTCCTCGCTCGGCAGGCTGCTCAAGGCACGCGGACTGCGGGTCACGATGCAAAAACTCGACCCCTACCTCAACGTCGACCCCGGCACGATGAACCCGTTCCAGCACGGTGAGGTGTTCGTCACCAATGACGGAGCCGAGACCGACCTCGACGTCGGCCACTACGAGCGGTTCCTCGATGAGGACCTGCACGGCGACGCCAACGTCACGACCGGTCAGGTCTACAGCGCGGTGATCGCCAAGGAACGGCGCGGGGAGTACCTCGGCGACACCGTGCAGGTCATCCCGCACATCACCGACGAGATCAAGGGCCGGATCCTCGCGCTCGGCGGGGAGGGCGTCGACGTGGTCATCACCGAGGTCGGTGGCACCGTCGGCGACATCGAGTCGTTGCCGTTCCTCGAGGCCGCCCGGCAGGTGCGTCAGCAGGTCGGTCGCGACCGCTGCTTCTTCCTGCACGTCAGCCTGATCCCCTACATCGGCCCGTCCGGTGAGCTCAAGACCAAGCCCACGCAGCACTCCGTCCAGGCCCTGCGCACCATCGGCATCACCCCTGACGCCATCGTCTGCCGCTCCGACCGGCCCATCAACGACGGCATCAAACGCAAGATCGCCGCGATGTGCGACGTCGACGTCGACGCCGTCGTGTCGGCCGTCGACGCCGTCTCCATCTACGACATCCCGCGGGTCCTGCACGGTGAGGGCCTGGACGCCTACGTCGTACGGCGGCTCGGCCTGCCTTTTCGTGACGTGGACTGGACCGACTGGGACCGGCTGCTGCAGCGCGTGCACCACCCGGCCCGCGTGGTCACGGTCGCCCTTGTCGGGAAGTACGTCGACCTGCCCGATGCCTACCTGTCGGTGACCGAGGCTCTGCGGGCCGGTGGCTTCCACAACGACGCCAAGGTCGTCATCCGCTGGGTCCCCTCGGATGAGTGCGAGACCCCCGAGGGTGCGGCCCGGGCGCTCGAGGGCGTCGACGGGGTGCTGATCCCTGGCGGCTTCGGGGTCCGCGGGATCGAGGGCAAGCTCGGCGCGATCACGTACGCCCGGGTGAACTTCATACCGACGCTCGGGCTGTGCCTGGGCTTGCAGTGCATGGTCATCGAGGTGGCTCGCTCGCTTGCCGGGATCGTCAAGGCCAGCAGCGCCGAATTCGACCCTGAGACACCGGATCCGGTCATCGCGACCATGGCCGACCAGCAGGACGTCGTCGCCGGTGAGCGCGACATGGGCGGCACCATGCGCCTTGGTCTGTGGCCGACCAAGCTGATGAAGGGCTCGGTCGCGGCTCTCGCGTACGGCGATGCCTCCGCCACCGAACGGCACCGTCACCGGTACGAGGTCAACAACACCTACCGGCCCGCCCTCGAAGCGGCCGGCCTGGTCTTCTCGGGGACGTCCCCTGACGAGACCCTGGTCGAGATCGTGGAGCTGCCCGCGCACGTGCACCCGTTCTTCGTCGGCACCCAGGCGCACCCGGAGTTCCGGTCGCGGCCGACCCGTGCACACCCGCTGTTCGCGGCCCTGATCGCCGCCGCGGTCCGGCGGGCGGACTCCCAGCGACTACCGCTTTAGGGCCGGGCTGGCGCCGTCAGCTGTTGATGAGGCGGCGAATCTCGTCGGCGGGGCGGGCGCTGGAGAACAAAAAGCCCTGTCCACGGTCGCACCCCAGGTCGATGAGCCGGGTCCGTTGCTGGTCCTGCTCGATGCCCTCGGCGACGACGTGCAGGCCCAAGGCGTCGGCGAGCTGGATGATCGCGCGAATAATGCGGTCGTCTGCGGTCGGCGTGGCCAGCGCGCGGACGAAGTCGCGGTCGATCTTGAGGGTGTCCAGGGGCAGGTCGCGCAGGGACGCCAGCGAGGAGTAGCCCACGCCGAAGTCGTCGATGGCGATCCGGACGCCCAGGTCGCGCAGTTCCGAGAGGACGGCGATGGACGCCGCTGGGTCGGACATGACCGAGCGCTCGGTGAGCTCCAGCGTAAGAGCTGACAGTGGGAAGCCCGTGGATTCGGCCACCTCGCGGACGGTGGCGACGAGGGACCGGTCGAGCTGCTGCGGGGCGAGGTTGACCGCGAGCGGCAGCACGGAGCCGTCGGGCCTCAGGAACCTGGCCCCCTGCTCGCACGCCTCGCGCAGGACCCGGCGGCCGATCTCTGCAATGAGGCCGATCTCTTCGGCCAGCGCCACGCTGGCCGCGATGTCGACGGAATCGCCGTCGGTCTGCCAGCGCAGCAGCGCCTCGACACCGGTGATATGCCCATCGCGCAGGTCTACGAACGGCTGGTAGTGCACGGCGAGGCGGTCGGAGGTCACCAGGCGGCGCAGCTGCAGCGACTGTTCGACGCGGGCCTGGCTTCGGGACTGCACCCCGCTGTCGTGGACGGCGAACTGGTTGCGACCCCGCGCCTTGGCCTCGAACATCGCTTGGTCGGCGGCCCTCAGGAGGTCCTCTGCGCGGGCGGTGGGGTGGTCCTCGGCGGTCGCAATCCCGATGCTCGCGCCGAGCGATAGCCGGGCGCTGTCCACGCTGAACGGCTCGGTGACGGTGGCGAGGACCCGCTGGGCGAGTCGGTA
>JAYTHM010000024.1:0-2132 GCA_043732645.1 Frankiales bacterium | reverse complement strand
CGGCCGTCCTGATCATCTCGGCAGGCATGGGTGCCGGGCACGACGGGGTGGCCTACGAGCTCCAGCGCCGCCTGCACGCGCGGGGCGCCCAGGCCAAGGTCTACGACTACCTCGAGATGCTCCCCGGCCGGATGGGCCCGTTCTACCGCGCCTTCTACGCCGGGCAGCTCAAGTACGCCCCCGGCTCCTACGAGTGGCTTTACGGCCGGATCGACCGCGGCGTCCTCGCGCCGATCGCCCGCTGGCTCGGTCAACAGGGCAAGTACCGCGTCCGCAAGATCGCCCGGGGCTACGACGTGGTGATCTCGACCTATCCGTTGGGGTGCCAGGCCACGGGTGCGCTGCGCAAGCAGGGCAAGCTCGCCATCCCAGCCGTCGGCTTCCTCACCGACGTCGACGTACATGGGCTGTGGTTGCACAAGGGCATCGACAAGAACCTCACCGTCTGGCACGGCAGCGCCCTTGAGGCCATCAGCCGGGTCGGCGTGCCATCACAGGCCGTCGGACCAGTGCTCCCCGACGCGTTCATGACCCCCTCGACGCGCCTGGAGCGCGCCGAAGGCCGCGCGCTGATGGGCGTCGGCAGCGACGAGAACGTCGTCCTGGTGGTCGCCGGGTCCTGGGGGGTCGGCGACATCAGCGCGACCGCCCGCGCGATCCGCGATGCCGGAGCCGGCGTGCCGGTCGTGCTCTGCGGGCACAACGAGGACCTGCTCCGCGAGCTCGATGAAACTGACGGTGTCATCGCGATCGGCTGGACGAAAGAGATACGCCGGCTGCTGGCGGCCTCTGACGTGATCGTCCACAACGCCGGCGGCCTGTCCTGCCTCGAGGGCTTCGCGGTCGGCGTGCCCGTCATCGGCTACGCCTGCCTGCCCGGCCACGGCCACCGCAACTCTCTTGCCATGCAGCTGGCCGGGGTCGCCGCAGACGCAGACACCGTCGAAGAGCTGCTCTTCCAGATCCGCCGGCTGGCCCGGACGACCGAGGGCGCCGAGATGGTGCGGCGGGCCCGCGACCTGTTCCTGACCGACCCGACCGACGAGCTGCTCGAGCTCGCTCTCGCGCCGGTCTCGATGCCGGTCCGGAGCAGCACGCGCACCTGGACGACCCGGGTTGCGGCCGTCACCGTCGCGGTCCCGGTCACGCTGGGCGGGCTGTCCTTCGGGGTCGCGCAGGCCACCCAGCACGCCAGCCTCGGCGTCGCCGAGGGCGACGGTGGCGTCTACGTCGCCGCGCTCGTGGACCACACCCAGGCCAGCGCTCCCTCCGTCGTGCGCTCGCTCCGGTCGTACGGCGTGTCGGCAGCCGTCGGCGTCGGGACCGCAGCGCCGACCCCCACCGACGTGCGCGCCCTCGTGCTGGCGGGTGTGTCGGTCGTCGGCATCGACGAGGGTCTGCGCAGCCGCAACCCGCGCCGGCTTCGCGACACGATGACTGCCGCCGCTGCGGCCGTCGCGGCCACCGACGATCGAGCCCCCAAGGTCGTCTGCCTGCGCACCCCCGGCCTGATCGAGAAGATCACCGCCTGGGAGCACGGTGTCCAGCTCGCCCTGCCGCAGCGGGTTCTGCCTGGGGGTCAGCTGCCCACAGCCGTGCGCGACGGCGACGAGCTCGTCCTTGACGAGCGCGGCCGCACCACCGCCCAGGTTGAGCAGGACCTCGCGTCGCTGTCGTCCTTCGTGGCCCGCCAGAGCCTGACCCAGCAGCCCATGCGGGCCCTGTGGCGCAGCGTTTGACCGTGACGCGGCCCCAGACCGTGGCACGCGACCTGACCACCTGATGCTGGGCAAGCTGCTGCTCGTCGGCGGGCTGGCATCGGCCGCCGTCCAGGTAGCCCCCCTGGCGACGTTCCTCCCGGCCACCAAGCGGCTGTTCCCCACCCTCAACGGCCAGGGCCGGCCGGGGCACGTGGCGCTGACCTTCGACGACGGGCCCGATGAGCAGAGCACCCCGCGGTTCCTCGCCCTGCTCGAGCAGCTCGACGTGCAGGCCACGTTCTTCCTGCTCGGGCAGATGTGCGAGCGCTACCCGTCGCTGGCCCAGCAGATCGTCGACGGTGGCCACGAGGTAGCCGTCCACTCCTGGGACCACCGCAACCACCTGCGCAACCCACCCGGTCGGCGCACCGC
>JAYTHM010000023.1:0-2133 GCA_043732645.1 Frankiales bacterium | reverse complement strand
ACGAGCGTGTGGCTCTGCGGGCCGTCGTGGCGCGCCGCGGTGAGCAGCGCGGCGTACTCCAGCGGGTGGAGCACGGTCCGTCGCTGGCCTTCCCAGCTCACCCTGAGTCGGGTGACCGCCAGCGCGGGGTTGTCGTGCAGGTGACCGTCGAGCACGGCGTACTTGAAGAACCCCGTCACTGTGCCGAGCCGGCGTCCGATGGTTGCCGGTTCGAGTTCCTGCTGTTCCATCCAGCGTAGGTAAGAGCTCCAGGTGTGACCGCTGGATTTGGAGGGCTCGAGCTGGCGAGCGGCGCACCAGCGCAGGAACGCCAACAGGTCCGGCTGGTAGGCGCGCAGCGTGGCATCGCGGTAGCGAGTCAACAAGCTCGCCAGCGCGTACTCGGTGACACTGGGACCGGACGGGCGGGGCACCAGCACGAAGTCGGACATCGTGACCTCCAAGCGGGAAGCCAAGCGTCCCTCGCTCGTTGCTCAACGGGCAGGCCCAGCGATAACCACGATCAAGCGGCTACCGTCGGCCGCTCGGTAGAGGGGCCCTGGCACCGCGGGCCATGGGCCACGGGAGCCAAAGTTCGGCGAAAGCGATGGGGGGCGCAACGATGACAGCGTCCGGCTAGAACGGGAACTGGTCCCACCACACCGAAGGGTGCCGCCAGGGTGACATCCTGCGCGCGGTCGGTCTGGTCCTGGTGGCTGTCGCGGACGTGACCCGGGCTTCGCACGCTTCGGGCACTACCTCAAACCTCGGTACGTTGGCGACCGTCGGTGCCGGGTCACCGCTTGCGGTCGCCGTGGTGGTCTCCTTCTTTGTACGGCCGAGGGGCTCACCTGCGGGCACCGCCTTTTTCGTCCTGACACCCGCAGGCGTGGTCTCTGGGCACTCCGTGTCGGTGGCGAACCCGAACGTCAGCTTTGCCGGTCGGCTCGTGATGACGCCCCGCAGCATCATCTGGACGTCACGGCGCGGCGGGCATCTCGGCTGGGATCACGCTGATGTCCCCAACGTTGGCCTTCGGCGCGTCCGCTCGTTCCGTCTGCTCGGTTACTTGACGATCACCTCGACCGATGGCCGCTCCTTCGAAGCCCGGATCTTCCAGCCGCGGGAGATCACTGATGCGCTCCAGGCTTGTGGTTACCCGTTGCACGAGTAACCCCGGTGCCGTCGACCGTGCGGGCATAGGTTGCTCCTCCGAACGCCGGGAATTCCTGGATACTCCAGTAGGCCATGGCGTGCAGCGAGGAGTTCAGGGGGAAGCATGCCGAACGGGGATCTTGGTTCTCGCAGGACCGTCACGAAGAGGACGTCTGTCCAGTTCTTCAGCCCTCGCGATTGGCGCCTCGTGCATCGATCTCCCGCCGACGCAGCTGCCGTCTGGCGGAGCCGGCTCCCTCGCTATCTGTGGATGTCGCTGGGGTGGGCTGTTGTCGCGGTTGTGTCGGCGAACAGGGCTGAAGCAACCGCGCCTGTGGTGCTTAGCGCAGCAGCGTGCCTGCTTTCCCTGGCCGTCTGTTTGAAAGCCATCATCATCATCAGACGCGCCGCCGCTACCGAGTGAAAGTGTCGTCTGCGACCGTCATCCCGCCGTTAGCAGTTGCAGGACATCCGGTGATAGACAGCGTGCAGGACCAGGTCGCTGCTCACGCCGATCCCCGGCCAGACTCCGCGACCGAGCGGGGTGGCTCTCACGACACCAGCCCGGCTGGGCGCGACGGCAAGAACGTGGGCGGGCAAGTACGAGCGTCGATCTGGACTGGGGCACCGCCTGGCCAAATTCCTGCCAACAAACGCAGCCTCTAGCTTCGATGTTTCATGACGGCCGGCGGTCGGACGTGTATGTCGGGTGACGGTGGGCCGGGGCTGGGTGGTCATGGTGAGGGTCCGGCTGGTGGGTCGGTTCGGGTGATGCTCGGAGGTCCTTGGGTCGTGAGCGGGCCGGTGGGTCGTTTAGGTGGGCCAGGGTGCTTCGCGCAGGCGGGTGAACGCTTGGGCAAGGGCTTTGGCCCAGGGCCAGTTCTGATCGAGGCGCAGGATGAGGCGCCGTCCGGTTCGGATGAGCCGGCCGGCGATGTGGAGCACGCGGTAGCGCAGCCGCTTGGGTTCGACCTTGCGTAGCTCGCCGGTGAAGCAGAG
>JAYTHM010000022.1:0-2138 GCA_043732645.1 Frankiales bacterium | reverse complement strand
GGTGCGGCGCCAGCTCGTGCAGCCCTTCACCACCGCGCAGCTCGCGCAACTGCAGGAGGCGCTGGAGCAGATCGCGGGTCCTTCGCCCTCCTGAGTCGGCTACCCACCCGCGGCGTTGTTCGACGAAAGATGTTCCACAACCGAGCGGTTCTGACCACGACCGAGTCCAACTACGTAGGGTCACGTCCCCGGCGGCCCACGGCGCTGGAGCCTGAAGTGTGTGTCTCGTTCAGACGTCGTCGGTGCGGTAGCGGGTTTCGAGGTTCTTGCTCTGCCCGGTGAAGGCGGCGAGGTCGGCGCTCCAGATGTTGTCGAGCAGGGTGCTGTCCTCGAGGCCGGGAGCGGTGACGACCTCGCCGAGGTCGATTCCGGTTAGGGCGGCGGTGACGACGTCGGCCGCCGACATGCGGGGCACCGCGGAGAGGTCCATACCCTGCACTTCGTGGAACTCGGTGGCGACGATGCCGGGGCACACGACGTGGGCGCTGACCCCGGTGCCGGCGAGCTCGGCGTGCAGGGTCTGGGTCAGGGCCACCGTCGCCGCCAGGGTGCCGACGTAGATGGCGCGTTGGCCCTGCGGGGATGCGGCGGGCGCGGGTCCGGCGAAGGCGAGCATGCCGGCCACGTTGACGATGGTGCCGCTGCCCCGGGCGATCATCCCGGCCAGGGCGGCTCGGGTGAGCATCGCTGGGGCGATGACCTTGACGTGCAGCAGCTCGCGGGCCTTGTCGGCGGGCAGCTCGGCCATCGGCATGTAGTGGGCGACGCCGGCGCTGTTGATCAGCATTGTCAGCGCCCGGGTCGCGCACACCTGCGCGACGGTATCGATACCGGCGTCGGTGGCGAGGTCAGCGACGAGGGCCTCGGCGGTCACACCGGTCAGCGACGCGGCCAGGGCCCTGAGCCGCTCTTCGCGTCGACCGACGAGGAACAGGTCGTAGCCGTCGGCGGCGAGACGCTGGGCGAAGGCGGCCCCGATCCCCGACGAGGCGCCGGTGACGAGGGCGAGCGGTCCGGCGGTGGGTCCGGCGGTGGTGGTCATGGGCCCAGTCTTGGTCGGTCGCCTAATGACAAATAGCCGTCGGGTTGTCCTAGGACTCGCAGACCCAGGTCCACCGCGCTCCGGGGACGCACACCCTCAGCCGACGAGGTCCTGGGTGCCCAGGACCACAGCGAGGGCGAGGCGGTCACCGTCCTGAGACGTTGGATCGGCGGAGTAGATCATGAGTCGGAGGTCGTCGGTGGCGACGAGGAGGATGTCGCAGTCCACCGTGATGGGTCCGACCGTCGGGTGCGCGATGACCTTGCGCTTGGACTGCTCCCCATCGGGGGCGGGGAGGTCGGCCTTCCACAGCTCGGTGAAGTGTGGGCTGGCCGTGGTGAGCTCGGCAACGAGCCGGCGCAGGGAAGGATCGGTGGGGTAGCGGGCGGTGGTGCGACGCAGGTCCGCGACGAGCCCCCGCTCGAGGGACGCTTGCTCGGTCGCGGTCAGCACGGCCCGGGTGCCGGGACCGACGAGGTGCCGCCACAGCGAGTTGCGCTCCATCCCCTGCCAGCGGGTCGTGTCCCCTATCAGCGCGTTGTAGGCAGGGTTCGCCGCGAGCAGCGTCCACGCCGCGTCGGACACCGCCACCGGGGTGCCGGCCAGACGGTCGAGCACCCGCTGCACGCTCGCGGTAATCCGCGAGGGGACCTCCCCAGGCCCGGAGCGGTGTAGCCGGCGACTTCGTGGAACAGGACCCAGTCGGCGTCGGCCAGCCGCAGCGCGCGGGCCAGGGACTCCACAACCTGCACCGACGAAAAGCCCTCCCAGGCTGGATCCACGAGTACAACCACCACAGGCACCACAGCGCGATCGGCAAGGTCCCCCCCATCACCCGCTTGACCAACCTCCCCGGGCAGTACAGTCATGTCGTTCAGTGTCGTTGTCATCACGGCACCGTCCCCGCCGACTCCCGTCAGCGTGTTGGGCCCGGAACACCGTTACATCCGCAGTGCCTTAGCGGGTTGCCGTGCTGGCGTCATCCGGGGGCGCGTCGGGGTCGCTCACCCATCGGTCGGGCGACCTGGTCCACGGCGCCGGTGTGGCTGGGTTCGGGTAGGTGGCGCGGGAGCTGCTGCAGGTGGGGGTGCACCCC
>JAYTHM010000021.1:0-2141 GCA_043732645.1 Frankiales bacterium | reverse complement strand
CAGCCTCCCGCTCGACGCCCCGATCTCGGTCAAGGAGGCTGTCTTGCCGTTCGGTCGCTTCCGTGGCCAGGACACGATCCTCGGACCGGAAATGAAGTCGACGGGCGAGGTGATGGGCATCGATGCCGTCTTCGGCACGGCCTACGCCAAGTCACAGTCCGCGGCGTACGGGGACCTGCCCACTAAGGGCCGCGTGTTCGTCAGCGTCGCCAACCGCGACAAGCGGGCGATGATCTTCCCGGTGAAGCGGCTGGCCGACCTGGGCTTTGAGATCGTCGCCACCGAGGGCACGTCGGAGGTGCTGCGCCGCAATGGCGTCAAGGCCACCGTCGTCGGCAAGCACTCCCACGGCCTCGGGGACGATGTCGTCCCGATGGTCATGGCCGGCGACATCGACCTGATCTTCAACACGCCGTTCGGGGTAGGGGCCAGGCTTGACGGCTACGAGATCCGTACGGCCGCTGTCACCCGGGGCATCCCATGCATCACCACGATCCAGGGGGCCGCTGCCGCCGTACAGGGCATCGAGGCCCTCGTGCGGGGCGATATCGGGGTGACCTCCCTGCAGGAGCACCACGCGGCTCTGCGAGCCTCGGGTGCCGGGAGCAGAGCCAGCACGGCGGTCCCGACAGTGGAAAAGGAGGTCTGATGCCGGTCCAGGTGCAGGGCGAGGTGTTGTCCATCCGCAAGGTGGGCGCCTACCACGCCATGACGGTCGTCGCTGCCGGCATGGCGGAGCTGACCAGGCCGGGGCAGTTTGTCGCCGTGCAGGTGGGAGGCCCCGAGTCGAGCATGCTGCTCAGACGGGCCTTTGCGATCTACGACGTCAAGGCGCGGGGGGTCTACGGCGGGACAGTGGAGTTCATCTTCTCGATCCACGGCAAGGGAACCGCCTGGCTCGCCGCCCGCCGCCCGCAGGACAAGCTCGACCTGGTGGGCCCGCTCGGCCAGCCCTTCAAGCTACCGACGCACCCGGCGACCGCGACCCTGGTCGGCGGCGGTTACGGCAGCGCACCGCTGCTTCCGCTCGCGGCAACGCTGCGCGAGCGGGGCTGTCGTGTCGACTTCGTGCTCGGTGCCGCAACTGCGGACCGGCTGTTCGGTCAGCTCGACGCGAAGCGGATCGCGACCAGCATCGAAGTCACGACTGACGACGGCTCGATGGGCCGTCGAGGACGGGTCAGCGACGTGCTGCCCGCGCTGATCGACAGGACGGGCTCTGAGGTGGTCTACGCCTGCGGTCCCATGGCGATGCTCAAGGCGGTCACCGAGATCTGCAGCGAGCGCCAGATCCCCTGCCAGGTCGCGGTCGAGGAGGCGATGGCGTGTGGGATCGGGGTCTGCATGACCTGTGTGCTCCCTGTCATCGGCGACGACGGCCAAACCCGGATGGTGCGGTCCTGCGTCGAGGGGCCGGTGTTCCTCGGCGACAGGGTCCGGTGGGACGACGTGGGCACGCTGCCCCCTGATGTTGTCGGCTCCCTCAACGCCGCCGGAGGCTCCCACCGATGAGCGAGCTCACACTGCGGCCGGCCCACAAGGCCACGTCCGCGCCGACGCTCGACATGTCGACCTGGCTCGGGTCGGTGAGGTTTCCCAACCCGGTCTTCACCGCCTCCGGCTGCGCCGCGGCCGGCCAGGAACTCGACCAGTTCTTCGATATCAGCGAGCTCGGCGGGATCGTCACCAAGTCGATCATGCTGGCACCACGCTCGGGCAGGGCCACTCCCCGGATGGCCGAGACCCCGAGCGGGATGCTCAACAGTATCGGCCTCCAAGGGCCAGGGATCGACGCCTTCCTCGACAACGACCTGGCCTGGCTGGCCTCCCGAGGTGCCCGGGCGGTCGTCTCGATTGCCGGCGGCAGCGTCGAGGACTACGCGAAGCTGGCGACCAAGCTCCGCGGCCGTCCCGGCCTGGCGATGATCGAGGTCAACATCAGCTGTCCCAACGTCGAGGACCGCGGGCAGGTCTTCGCCTGCGACCCCACGGCTTCCGCGGCCGTGATCGCGGCCGTGAAGCGGGCCGCTCCTACGGGAGTCCCGGTCTTTGCCAAGCTCAGTCCCGACGTCACCGACATCGCGAGCATCGCGAGGGCGTGCGTCGACGCGGGCGCGGACGGGCTCTCGGTCATCAACACC
>JAYTHM010000020.1:0-2142 GCA_043732645.1 Frankiales bacterium | reverse complement strand
GGTACGGACTGCTCGAGGACTACACCGGACACGGCATCGGCACCGCCATGCATGAGCCGCCGTACGTCCCGAATGTCGCACCGAAGGGCGCGGGCCATGGCATGGCCCTGGAGGTGGGCCTCGTACTGGCCATCGAGCCGATGGCCACCTTGGGCACCGCAGCCGTCGACGTCCTTGTCGACGACTGGACTGTGGTCACTGCCGACGGGCGGCAGGCGGCGCACTGGGAGCACACTGTCGCGATCACGCCGGACGGCCCTTGGGTGCTCACCATGCGCGACGGTGGGGCCTCGCGGCTCTGACGTAGCTCTCTGCATGCTGGGACAGGCAGCACGGCGACGACGCCGATGTGGCGCGGCACCACTGCGAGGAGCTTGGAACAAGGGCTGCCTGGAAGCGTCCCGGTCCGCCCAGGTGGCTGACCGGGCGCCCGTTGGACTGCCGGCGCGCGGGTGGCGTACCATGACACGTCGGTCTATGACCGGCACCTCTCGGCATGCCTTCGGTCCGTGCGATGGAGTGGCCGTGGGCAGAACGGCATCATGAATGACGGACACGACAGATCGCGGAGGACATGTCGAAGAAAGACGGAGCCATTGAGATCGAGGGCCGAGTCGTTGAGCCGCTCCCTAACGCGATGTTCCGGGTGGAGCTGCAAAACGGCCACAAGGTCTTGGCTCACATCAGCGGCAAGATGCGGCAGCACTACATCCGTATCCTCCCCGAGGACCGGGTTGTCGTGGAGCTCTCGCCCTACGACCTGACCCGCGGACGCATCGTCTACCGCTATAAGTAAGCCCGCTACCCCCGTGCCTGCACGGGGCCCACTGCTCCCCCTCGGGGGCATCGAAGGAACGAGAGCCGTGAAGGTCAAGCCGAGCGTCAAGCCGATCTGCGACAAGTGCCGCGTCATTCGTCGTCACGGCCGCGTCATGGTGATCTGCTCCTCGACGGCGCGCCACAAGCAGCGTCAGGGCTGACGCCCACCACAGGCAGGACCACCGCACGCCGTCCCACACGCACCACCCGCACGACAACAAAACAGCGCGCCCAACGCCTTCTGCGGAAGGTGACCCCCGGTCGGAGGCCAGGGCTTCTCCCGGGCGGGAGAGGACGGGACGCGCACGACCTCCGCGCCAGGCCCCTCAGGGGCAGAAAGCAGGACCCGCCCGATGGCCCGCCTTGCCGGCGTCGATCTCCCCCGCGAGAAGCGGTTGGAGATCGCGCTCACCTACATCTACGGGATCGGCCGCACCCGAGCCCAGCAGACCCTTGCCGAGACCGGGGTGTCCCCGGACGTCCGCGTCAAGGACCTCGCCGAGGACGACCTCGTCAAGCTGCGCGACTGGATCGACCAGAACTACAAGGTCGAGGGTGACCTCCGTCGTGAGGTCGCCTCTGACATCCGTCGCAAGATTGAGATCGGTTGCTACCAGGGCATCCGGCACCGCCGCGGTCTGCCCGTCCACGGCCAGCGCACCCACACCAACGCCCGCACCCGCAAGGGCCCGAAAAAAACTGTCGCCGGCAAGAAGAAGCCGAAGAAGTAGTGGCCATGTCGCAGCAGCACGTGGAAGCCACCGACCACCTCAGCCAGGAGAAGTAGATGCCTCCCAAGACTCGCACCGGCGCCGGGGTCAAGAAGATTCGGCGCAAGGAGAAGAAGAATATCGCCCACGGACACGCGCACATCAAGAGCACGTTCAACAACACGATCGTGTCGATCTGCGACCCGCAGGGCAACGTGATCAGCTGGGCCTCCGCCGGGCACGTCGGCTTCAAGGGTTCACGCAAGTCCACGCCGTTCGCCGCCCAGATGGCCGCCGAGAATGCGGCCCGCAAGGCGCAGGAGCACGGCATGAAGAAGGTCGACGTCTTCGTCAAGGGCCCGGGCTCGGGTCGCGAGACCGCGATCCGCTCGCTGCAGGCCGCTGGCCTTGAGGTCGGCTCTATCAGCGACGTGACCCCCGTTCCGCACAATGGCTGCCGCCCGTCCAAGCGGCGCCGAGTATGACACCCGTGTCGAAAGAGAGCTCCTGAACTATGGCCCGTTACACCGGTGCGGACTGCAAGCGCTGCCGCCGCGAGAAGATGAAGCTGTTCCTCAAGGGCAGCAAGTGCGAGTCCCCGAAGTGCCCGATC
>JAYTHM010000019.1:0-7372 GCA_043732645.1 Frankiales bacterium | reverse complement strand
ACGAGGGCGGCCGAGATGACGAGCAGCGGGGCGAGCAGGCTCCACCGTCCCGGCTTCGTGACCAGCAGCGTGCCTAGGGCGGCCACACCCAGCGTGACCAGCGGCGCGCCCCCGAGAGCGGCCAGCGGTGTCAGCGGGGTGTGCCCCTGGCTGAAGGCGAGTCGGCCCCACGGGAACCCGCCGAACGGGAGCCGGTCGCGCAGCGCCTCCTCACCAACCCACAGCACCGCCGCCCACAGGGGCCAGCTCACCTGGTGGCTGGTCACGGCAAGGGCGGCACCGAGCAGGGCGAGGAACGAGGCCTCCAGCAGGGCCAAGGCGAGCCACGCAGCCGGTCCGGCGATCGTGCCCGTCCAGACCAGCAGCGGCACGAACAGTCCCAGCCCGTGAAGCAAGCCCAGCAGGGCTCCGCGCCGGACAGTCTGCCCGCGGGTGCAGGCCGTGAGAAGGGCCACGCACAGCGGCGCGAGCCACCACACGTCATGCGGTGGGAAGGCCAGGTCGAGCAGCAGCCCCGAGCTCGTGGCGAGCACCAGCCGGCCCAGCCCCTCCGGCCTTCGGTGCCGTCGGTGCCGACGGGGGCCGGATCTGCGCACCGCGCCATCCTGCCTCACCACCGCACGGACACGGCACCGGCTCGGTGGCGCCTTCGGACCGACCCCGTCGCGGCTGGCTGCCGCGTGCGTTGCCGTTGTCTACTGGGCCACCGGGCCGGTGCCCGGGTCTAGATCCCCCTGCCTGCTCACGTGCTCCGGGAACTGATGGTCCTCGGAACCCGTCCGCACCTGGCCCCCCTCCTGCGGCTGGACATCCGGGGAGCCGGGTGCCTTAGGTGGGGTGCCGGGACGACCGGTCGTGAGCAAGTCGTCCATCGCGTTCGATGGCGACCTTACCGAGCGGTGACGGGCGGATGTCAACACGCCGTACAGGGTCGAATCGCAGGATCATCCGCCCTGGTCATAGGGGTGAACAAAAGATAGTCCGTTCGGTGCTTGACGCCCACAGCCTGAGTGTGGGCCAGGCCTCACGACCTTGAGAAGGTGTCCCGGCCGCGGACGACGGTCCGCAGGCACTGCGGGTTTGCTGAGTCGAGGTCGGGCAGCCCGGCCACGCCCGCTCGGGCGTCGGTGGACCAGCCGGCCACCCGGTCGTCTGGGGTCTGGACGACCAGTTCGCCCGGGACGTCCCAGACCGCAAAGGTCGCGGGAGCGCCAGGGAGGAGCTCCCCCTCCTCGTCGCGTCGCGCCGCCCGCCAGCCTCCGCGGGTGTGGGCGGAGAAGGCGGCCCGCGCGGACAGGCCGCTGCCGGGACTCTGATGGTGTGTAGCGGCCCGCACCGTCCCCCACGGGTCGAGGGCCGTGACCGGGCTGTCGGAGCCCAGGGCGAGGGCGACGCCGGCGGCGCTCATCGCGGCGAACGGGTTCAGGCCCCGTGCCCGCTCCTTCCCGAGCCGCTGGGCGTACATCCCGTGCTCGCCCCCCCATCGGGCGTCGAAGACCGGCTGGACGCTCGCGACCACGCCCAGGGCCGCGAGGGTCGCCACCTGCTCCGGGCTGACCATCTCGACGTGCTCCACCCGGTGCCGGGCCGCGCGCACGGTGTCCGCCCCGAGCACCCTGGCGGCCTGGCTGTAGCCCTCGGTGACCACCTGTAGGGCCCGGTCCCCGATGGCGTGGAAACCGGCCTGCAGGCCGGTGAGGGTGCAGGCGACCACGTGCTCGGCGACCTCCTCGGCCACTAGGTACTGGTGTCCGGACCCCTCCGCGTCGAGGTAGCCCTCGTGCAGGCATGCCGTCCGGCTGCCCAGGGCCCCGTCGACGAACAGGTCGCCGGCAGCACCGACCGCTCCGAGCTCGATCGCCCTCGCCGTCGCGCCCAGCTCCCCCCAGTAGCCGATCCGCTCGACCCCGTGCTCCAGGGCGAGCAAGGCCGTGAAGTCGGCCTCCCCGCTGATGTCGGGCCCACCGCACTCGTGCACGCACGCGATCCCGAGCGACGCCGCCCGGTCGAGCATCGCCTGCTGGGCGGCCCTGCGCTGTGCCGGCGTGACGGACTCCTGCGCGGTCCGTCGTACCTCGTGGTGGGCCTGCTGGCGGACCAGGCCGTCTGCGACGAAGCCGGGCAGGTTGCGCGCCTGCGGGCAGGCGGCGAGCAGGGCGCTGCTGGCCACGGCCGAGTGCACATCCGTCCGCGCCAGGTAGACCACTCCCCCGTACGACGCGCGGTCCAGCTCCGCGGCCGTGGGTGGGCGCCCCTCGGGCCAGAGCGTCTCGTCCCAGCCGGTGCCGAGCACCACGCCGCCGCGGGCCCGGCGGCAGTGGTCCTCCAGCAGCTGGAGCGCCTGAGCGAGTGAGGTCGTCCCGGTCAGGTCCAGCCCGGTGAGGGCCAGCCCGGTCGACGTGGCGTGGACGTGCGCGTCGACGAAGGCGGGCGCGACCCAGGCGTCGTCGAGCTCGACGGTGACGTCCGGGCTCAGGGCCTCGGCGGCCACCTCCTGGCCGACCCAGACGACCGTGTCGTCCTCGACAAGCAGAGCGGTGGCGAAGGGGTCCGCGGGCGAGCGGACGCGGCCGCGGCGATAGAGGGTCGAGGGCACCTTCGGACCTTAGTGCTTCGGACCTCGTGGCTCGGACCTCGTGCGAGCTGAGCAGGCGGATCGCCGGTTTGGATGGTCGTCAACGGGAAGAACGACGGCTAGGGTGGGGGGATGACAGTCATCGCTCCGGTGTCCCTCGCGCCCTCCGACGTCCACCGCCTACTCGGCCAGCACCTGCTGGTCGACGGCTTCGACCTCGTCCTGGACCTCGCCACCTCGAAGGGCTCGACGCTGGTCGACGCCCGAAACGGCGACGCCTACCTCGACCTGTTCACGTTCTTCGCCTCCAGTGCGCTCGGGATGAACCACGCGGCGGTTGTCGATGACCCGGCCTTCACCGCGGATCTGCTCGAGGCGGCCCGCAACAAGCCGTCGAACTCCGACGTCTACACCGTGGCGATGGCACGGTTCGTCGACACGTTCGCACGGGTCCTCGGCGACCCCGGGCTGCCGTACCTGTTCTTCGTCGAGGGGGGCGCCCTCGCCGTCGAGAACGCCCTCAAGGTCGCGTTCGACTGGAAGTCCCGGTGGAACGAGGCGCACGGCATCGACCCTGCGCTCGGGACCAAGGTGCTGCACCTGCGTGAGGCCTTCCACGGCCGCAGCGGCTACACCCTGTCGCTCACCAACACCGACCCGGTCAAGGTCGAGCGGTTCCCGCACTTCGCGTGGCCGCGGATCCCCTCGCCGTACCTGTCTTCGACGGCTGACGTGCTCGAGCGGGAAGCCGAGGCGCTGGCCGCTGCGCGGGCCGCCTTCGATCAGTACCCTTACGACATCGCCTGTTTTGTGATGGAGCCGATCCAAGGCGAGGGCGGCGACCACCACTTCCGCCCTGCCTTCCTGCAGGCGATGCAGGCGCTGTGCCATGAGCACGACGCGCTGTTCGTCCTCGACGAGGTTCAGACCGGCTGCGGGCTGACCGGCACGGCGTGGGCGTTCCAGCAGCTCGGTGTCCAGCCCGATGTCGTCGCCTTCGGCAAGAAGACCCAGGTCTGCGGCGTGATGGCCGGCGGCCGAGTCGACGACGTCCCCGACAACGTCTTCCACACGTCCTCGCGCATCAACTCCACCTGGGGCGGCTCACTCGTCGACATGGTCCGCGCACGACGCATCCTCGAGGTGATCGAGGCAGACGGCCTGATCGCGCGTGCCGCCGTCGCCGGAGACCACCTGATGACCCTGCTTCGGGGGCTCGCCGACCGCCACGACGTGGTCACCGACGTCCGTGGTCGTGGTCTGATGTGTGCGTTCTCCCTTCCTGGCAGGGGGTCTCGTGACACCGCGCTTGCCAAGCTGCGCGACGACGAGAAGGTCCTGCTCCTGGGCTGCGGTACCCGCAGCATCCGCTTCCGTCCCGCGCTGACCGTCACCGAGGCCGAGCTCGAGGCCGGCGTCGCCGCCCTCGACCGCGTCCTGACCCGCTTGGAGAAGACCTCGTGACCAGCACCGTCCAGTCCTTCGTCGCCGGCGCATCCGTGCCACGCGATGCAGGCACCTTCACCTCCCTCAACCCGGCCAAGCTGACCGACGTCGTCGCCGAGGTCTCCCTCGCCTCCGCCGCGCAGATCGTGGAGGCGTTCGCCGCCGCCCGTACGGCCCAGCCGGCCTGGGCCGACACCCCCGCGCCCGTCCGTGGCCGCGTCATCGCCCAGATCGGCCGGCTGGTCGAGGCAAACGCCTCGGCGCTGGCCGACCTGATCGTGCGCGAGGTCGGCAAGCCGCGCGCGGAGGCTCTCGGTGAGGTCCAGGAGATCGTCGACACCTGCGACTTCTTCCTCGGTGAGGGCCGACGGCTCTACGGCCAGACCGTGCCGTCGGAGATGCGCGACAAGCAGCTGTTCACCTTCCGCGTGCCCGTCGGCGTTGCGGGCATCATCACGGCCGGCAACTTCCCTGTGGCCGTACCGTCCTGGTACCTCGTGCCGGCCCTGCTCTGCGGCAACACGGTCGTGTGGAAGCCGGCCAACTACGCCGCTGCCCTCGGCGACGCACTGACCCGGATCTTCGTCGCGGGCGGCCTGCCCGACGGCGTCCTCAACACCGTCCATGCCGACGGCCCCACCACCTTCGAGGGGCTGTCGCAGGCGCTCGACCAGGGCCTGGTCCAGAAGGTCGGCTTCACCGGGTCCTCCGAGGTTGGCGCGCAGATCGGCGCCCTCTGCGGCAAGCACCTGCAAAACCCCTGTCTGGAGCTCGGGGGTAAGAACCCGCTCGTCGTCATGGCTGACGCCGACCTCGACCTTGCCGCTGAGGGTGCCCTGTTCAGCGGCTTCGGTACGGCCGGTCAGCGCTGCACCTCGCTCGGCGTGGCCATCGTCCACGACGACGTCTACGACGCCTTTGTCGAGAAGTTCGTCGGCCTCGTCGAGAACGCCGTCGTGGGTGACCCGACAGGTGACGTGCTCTACGGCCCGATGCTGTCGGAGCGCTTCTTCACCGGCTTCGAGAAGTGGCTCGGCGAGGTGCAGCCGCACCACACCGTCCACGGCTCCACCGGGACCGGTCGCATCACCGCCTCCAACCCCCGCACCGGCTTTGTCGGCGACCCCGATGCTGGCGTCTTCGTCCATCCGACGGTCGTCACGGGTGTGACCAAGCAGGACGCGCTCTACCAGAACGAGACCTTCGGCCCGCTCGTCTCGGTGATGCGCTTCTCGAGCTTCGACGAGGCGGTCGACCTGGCCAACAGCCACGGCTACGGGTTGTCCTCGGCCATCTATACCAGCGACGCGAGGACGGCGTTCCGGTTCCGCTCGAAAGTCAGTGCCGGGATGCTGTCGGTCAACAACTCGACCTCCGGCGCCGAGGCGCACCTGCCCTTCGGTGGAAACGGCAAGAGCGGTAACGGCTCCCGGCAAAGTGGCGTGTGGGTTCTTGACCAGTTCACCCGCTGGCAGTCGATGAACTGGGACTACGCCGGCAAGCTGCAGAAGGCCCAGATGGACACCGAGGAGTCCGTCGCCGACCTCGGCTTCCGTCTCTAACCCCTTCCGCTCACGGGGTTGTGCGGTACCAGCGGGGGCTGGTGTTGGGCGGCGGGGTGAACGTCGCCTTGAGGACCAGCAACGAGGGCTTGCCACTGGCGATCCCGTGCGCCACAGCCGATCCGAGCTCGGCTACGGTCACCTCGCGGGAAGCGACCCGGAACGCGTGGGCCAGGGCGACGAAGTCCGGCGGCTCCAGGTCGCAGCCCAGGGCGGGGTCGCCGTCCTTGGTGAAGTCGTAGGCGAGCATCCCGTAGCCGCCGTCGTCGACGAGGACCGTCGTCAGGGGGAGCTGCTCCTGGGCGGCGGTCGCGAGGTCCCCGCAGGCGAACAGGAAACCGCCGTCGCCGACGAGCGCGACGGCCGGCCGGCCGGACAGCGCTACGCCGAGGCCGGCGGGGAAGCCGAAGCCGAGGGTGCCCCAGCCGACCGGGTACGCCAGCCCTCGCGGACGCCCGACCCGGCCGAAACCGGCGTACCAGTAGCCCGGGATGCACATGTCGGCGACCACCACTGTGTCGTCGGTGAGGCCGGACTCAAAAGCGTCGAGGAACTCGGTCTCTGGGCCGGCATAGAGCGAACGGCCCTCGGGGCGGGTGAACCACGGTTCCCGTTGCGGTGCCTGGTCGAGCAGCACCGACAGCCCGGCGACCGCGTCCATCGCGAGATGCACGTCGGGCTCGAGGTTGACCGGGTGCGCGAGGTCGATCGTGATCACCCACGGAGGTCGGGGCTGCCGGAATCCCTGCGTGTTCATGCCGTCGAGGTCACTTCCGACGACCACGACCAGGTCGGCGGCGTCCCACAGGGCGCCGGCCTCCTTCGCGTGCGGAGGAAGCGGAACCAGGTGCGGGTGGTCGGGTGGTAGCAGTCCGCGACCGCCGTACGACGTGAGCAGCGGAGCGCCAAGGCGGACGCACAGGTCCTCGACCAGTGACCCGGCACCGGAGGCCGTCGCTCCCCCGCCGGCCCAGACCAGGGGCCGCTCGAACGGGTGAGGGAAGGCCTCGCGGTCAGGCAGGAAGCCGCGCGTCGGCGGGAAGTGCGTCTCGGGCTTCGGGTCCGGTACGACGGCGGTCAACAGGTCGGTGGGGATCTCGACGTACACCGGCCTTCGAGGGTGGATCATCGCCAGCCTCCCTGCCCGCACGATGACGTCGTGCAGGTCCTCCGCGCGCTCGACCCGGACCTGCGCCTTGGTGACCGGTCGGAAGAAGGAAGCCTGGTCGGTGGTCTCGTGCAGGACCCCCCGGAAAGCGCCAGGAATCCTTGCTGTGCTGGGGATGTCGGTGGCGATGATCAGGAGCGGTGTGTGGCAGGACCAGGCCTCGCCCACGGCCGTCACGATGTTGGACGCCCCAGGCCCAGTCGTGGTCAGCGCGACCCCGAGCCGGCCGGTGGCTCGGGCGTAGCCGTCCGCGGCATACCCCGCAGTCTGCTCGTGCCGGACCCCGACGAGCCGCACGCCACTGTCCGGGAAGCCCTTCCAGGCCGCGAGGTTGTGCACCCCGGGCAGTCCGAACGCGGTGTCAACCCCGAGCTCACGCAGCCCTGCGACGAGGGCTTGTCCTCCAGTGGTCACGCGATGATCTCCTTGATCTGCCCGGGCGAGAGGCCGAGCGCCTGCAGGACTTCTGCGGTGTGCTGCCCGAGCAGCGGAGGGGCGTGGTGGACGCGGGGTCGCACGCCATCTAGACGGTACGGCGATCCGACCACCGTCACGGGACCGGCCGGATGGGGCAGCGTCTGGAGCTGGCCCGTCGCCACGACCTGCGGATCTGTTGGCAGC
>JAYTHM010000018.1:0-7377 GCA_043732645.1 Frankiales bacterium | reverse complement strand
GCAGCACGGACAGTCCGGCACCATCAAGGAGTCCGACGCGAACACCCCACCGGCCACGGCCCCGCAAGATCAGCAGGCAACACCACCTCAAGGGCCTCACGTCGTTGCGTCATTGCTGGGGCCGCGGTGCCGAAGCCCGCCAAACTCCCCTGGTCCGGGTGTGCGCGAAGGGCAAGATCCTCGTCCGCCGAGCGGACGACGCACAGCAACTCCAGCAGGAGGCGAGGCAGCGAATCGCGCCGGACCCGGCCGCACTGGGCGCTGGAGGTGCTCGCCCTGACCGGTGGCCCACTGCGTCAGAAACACCTGGTTGGGGGGTCAACCCCGCGGCACTCAACTCTCCGGAAGGGCAGCGAAGTCGCTCTTGACCTTCCGGTATCAGCCGGTTCCCACGATGGGGTGCTTCCACCGGCCCTTCATGCTGGCCAGGGCCTCCTGGTGCGTGTCATCACCCTCGGCGACGCTCTGGTTCAGGTGCGCGTCCTGGGCCTTGATGACCTCATCGGGCGTCGCTCCTCGAAGGGCGAGGTCACACGGGCCGCCGAGCTGCTGGCAGGTCATGGACTTCATCGGGATCCTCTCGTCGCGTCGCCGCTCGAACCATGGCCCACAGTACGACGCAGTTACCGGCCAGGGGCCTTGAGGAAGTGCCGCCCCTTGGCGTCGGCCGGCAGCCCCGGGAAGTAGGAGTCCCACAGTGCGCGGCCTCGCAGCTCCACTACGCGGTCCTCGCGGACCAACTCGTCGACAACCTTCTGCAGAGCCGACAGGGACACGCCGCACGAGGCCAGGAAGGCCCCGATCGGCTGGCCATCGGCGGCAGCCACGGACACCCCCGCCCGGGACAGCAGCCGAAGTCCGAGGTCACCGACCTTCGCGGGCTCAGCGGACACCACGGCCAGGACGTCGGCCGAAGAGACGTTCACGAGGACTTCTCCAACGCAACGGCCTTGCGCATGGCCCGCCGCCCGCGCTGGGGGTCCCGCGCGGCGTCGTAGGCGGTCGCCAGCAGGAACCAGACACGCCAGTCGTCGGGTCGGGCCTCGACCTCTGCCTTGCGTACGGCGAACAGCGCGTCCGCGGCGTCCCGCTCCACCCGTCCGCTTGCTGTCAGGGGCAGCTCCTGCTCGACGAAGCCCTCTGCGAACAGCTGCCGCCCGAGCCGCTCCGACGCGGCCCCGAGCCGGACCTCCCCGAGCACCAGGAACCCACCCAGCCCGACGAGCAGAAGGACACCGACACCGAGCAGGCTGCCCTTGAGCGAGCCGGTACGGAACAGGTCGACCGCGCGCACCACCATGTAGGCCCCGAGCACCGCGGTCGCGAGCACCACCACGGCGGCGCTGGTCCTGGCCTTCACCGGCACCTCACCGGGGCCACGGGCCCATCACAGTGAAAGCAGCGCATCCAGGCCGACCGTGAGCCCTGGACGGGACGCGATCTGTCGGATGCCAAGCAGCACACCGGGCATGAACGACGCCCGGTCGTAGGAGTCGTGGCGCAGCGTCAGGGCCTCCCCCTCGCCACCGAGGATCACCTCCTGGTGGGCCACCATGCCGGCCATCCGCACGGCGTGCACGCGCACGCCGGCGACTAGGGCGCCGCGGGCGCCGTCGAGGGACTCCGTCGTCGCGTCTGGCATCGCCGGCAGCCCCGCTCGGGCCTCGCCCACGAGCTCCGCCGTACGCCGGGCTGTGCCTGACGGGGCGTCCGCCTTGCCGGGGTGGTGCAGCTCGACGATCTCGACCGAGTCGAAGTACGGCGCGGCCTGCGCGGCGAAGCGCATCATCAGCACGGCGGCGATGCCGAAGTTGGGGGCGACGAGAACCCCGACGGAGCTCCCTTTGACCCACGAGCGCAGGGTGTCGAGACGCGCGGCATCAAAGCCGGTGGTGCCGACGACAGCATGGACTCCCGCGTCGATGCAGGCCCGCAGGTTGTCCATCACGGCCGAGGGATGGGTGAAGTCGACGGCCACGTCGACGCCAGTCAGGTCGAGCGCGTCCCCGACGTCGAAGCCGGGTCCGATCTCGAGGTCCGGGGCTGCGGTGACGGCCCGGACGACCTCCGAGCCCACCCGGCCCTTGGCCCCCAGCACGGCGACAGTCGTCACGTCAGCACCTCCGAGAAGTCGCGGTCCGGGAACGGGCCGATGATGCCCATCGACAGCGGTCGGCGCAGCACGTCGTCCGCCACCGCGCGCACGTCGTCAGGGGTGACCGCGGCGATCCGCTCGAGAATGGCCTCGACCGGCAGGACCTCGCCGTTGACCAGTTCGGCCTTGCCGATGCGGCTCATCTGCGACCCGGTGTCCTCGAGGCCAAGCACGAGCGACCCGCGCATCTGCCCTTGCGCGCGGGAGATCTCCTCGTCCGTGACGCCCTTGTCGGCAACCGACGCGAGCTCCTCACGGCACAGGCCGAGGACCTCGTCGACGCGGGACGGCGAGCACCCGGCGTAGATCCCGAACATGCCCGTGTCGTGGTGATGACTGCTGTAGCTGTAGACGCTGTACGCCAGCCCCCGCTTCTCGCGGACCTCCTGGAACAGCCGGCTCGACATCCCGCCACCGAGGGCGTTGCTGAGCACCGACAGCGCGTAGCGGCGCGGGTCGTCCCGCGCCACCCCATGCATCCCGAGCACCAGGTGCGCCTGCTCCGTCGGGCGGTCCTCGACGACGGCTCCGGTCAGCGCCGGCGGCGGCCCCCAGGGACGCAACGGAACGGGCTCCCCCGGCGCCGCAAGCCCGAAGGCCTGCGCCACCAGCTGTACGACAAGCTCGTGCTCGACGTTTCCCGCGACGCTGACGACCATGTTGTCAGGGGTGTATTGCGCGTGGTAGTACCCGGCGATCGCGTCGGCGGTCAGCGTCTGGATGCTGTCTACCGTGCCGATGACGGGGCGTCCGAGCGGGTGGTCGCCGTACAGGGCTTCGGCAAAGGCGTCGTGGACGACGTCACCGGGGTCGTCGTCGTGCATCGAGATCTCTTCGATGATCACGCCCCGCTCGGACTCGACGTCAGCCGACGCCACCAGCGCGGACGTCACGAGGTCCGACACCACGTCCACGGCGAGCGCGAGGTCGGTGTCGAGGACCCGCGCGTGGTAGCAGGTGTACTCCTTCGCGGTGAAGGCGTTCAGCTCGCCGCCGACCGCATCCATCACCGAGGAGATCTCCATCGCATCCCGGCGCCGGGTCCCCTTGAACAGCAGGTGCTCCAGGAAGTGCGAGGCACCGTGCTCCGGCAGCGTCTCGTCGCGCGAGCCGATGCCGACCCACACACCGAAGGCGGCACTCCGGACCCCGGGCACTGCTTCGGTGACAACACGCAGGCCCCCGGGCAGGACGGATCTCCTGAAACCGGGGGCCTGCGTGGTCAAAGCGCTATTCCGCTGCCGCAGTCTCAGCGTTCTCCACCGGGGTGAGGCTGATCTTGCCGCGCTGGTCGATCTCGGTGATCTCAACCTGAAGCTTGTCGCCGACGTTGACGACGTCCTCAACCTTGCCGACGCGCTTACCGTTGCCGAGCTTGCTGATGTGCACCAGTCCGTCGCGGCCGGGCACCAGGGAGACGAAGGCACCGAAGGCGGCGGTCTTGACGACCGTGCCCAGGAACCGCTCACCGACCTTTGGCATGGTCGGGTTGGCGATCTGGTTGATCACCGCGAGAGCTGCCTCAGCGGCGGTCCCGCTGGTGGCACCGATGTAGATGGTGCCGTCGTCCTCGACCGTGATGTCAGCGCCGGTGTCAGCCTGGATCTGGTTGATCATCTTGCCCTTCGGGCCAATGATCTCGCCGATCTTGTCGACCGGGATCTTCACGCTGAGCACGCGCGGCGCGTACTGCGACATTTCGTCGGGCTCGTCGATCGCCTCGCTCATGACCTCCAGGATCGCAAGGCGGGCGGTGCGGGCCTGCTGGAGCGCAGCGGCAAGGACCGAGCTGGGGATGCCGTCAAGCTTGGTGTCGAGCTGCAGCGCGGTGACGAACTGCGGAGTGCCGGCGACCTTGAAGTCCATGTCGCCGAACGCGTCCTCGGCGCCGAGGATGTCGGTCAGGGTGGCGTACTCGCCACCCTCGTAGATCAGGCCCATCGCGATGCCGGCGACGGGGGCCTTCAGTGGCACCCCGGCGTTGAGCAGCGACATGGTGGACGCGCAGACCGAGCCCATGGACGTGGAGCCGTTGGACCCGAGGGCCTCCGACACCTGACGGATCGCGTAGGGGAAGTCCTCGCGAGACGGCAGGACGGGCACCAGGGCCCGCTCCGCCAGCGCGCCGTGGCCGATCTCGCGACGCTTCGGTGAGCCCACGCGGCCAGTCTCACCCGTGCTGTACGGCGGGAAGTTGTAGTTGTGCATGTAGCGCTTGCGGTTCTCGGGGTTGAGCGTGTCGACCATCTGCTCCATGCGCAGCATGTTGAGCGTCGTGACACCCAAGATCTGGGTCTCGCCACGCTCGAAGAGCGCCGAGCCGTGTACGCGGGGCAGGACCTCGACCTCGGCAGACAGCTGGCGGATGTCTTCGAGGCCTCGTCCGTCGATCCGGATCTTGTCGGTGACGACGCGCTTGCGCACGACCTTCTTGCTGACCGAGCGGAAGGCCGCGGAGACCTCGCCCTGCCGGCCCTCGAACTTCTCCGCCAGGTCGGCAAGAACGGCAGCCTTGAGGACGTCGGTGGCAGCCTCGCGCTCGACCTTGCCCACGATGGTCATGACCTCCGAGAGCTTCGCCTCGGCAACGGCCTCAACCGCAGCGTAGACGTCGTCCTCGTAGTCGAGAAAGACCGGCACGTCGATCGGGTCCTTGGGCGCCTTCGCCTTGAGCTCGAGTTGCGCCTTGCAGACGGCCGCGATGGCCGGCTTGGCGGCTTCGAGGCCCGCCGCGACGATGGCCTCGGTGGGAGCCGCGCCGCCACCGTTGATGACCTCGTAGACGTTCTTGGTGGCCTCGGCCTCGACCATCATGATCGCGACGTCCTGGTTACCGGAGGCGTCCTTCACCAGACGACCCGCAACGACCATGTCGAACGTCGCGTTCTCGAGCTCGGAGTGGGTCGGGAAGGCGACCCACCCACCGTTGATGCACGCGACGCGGGTGGCACCGACCGGGCCGGTGAACGGCAGGCCGGACATGAGCACGGCCGCCGCGGCGGAGTTGATCGCCAGGACGTCGTATAGATGGTCGGGGTCGAGGGCGAGGACCGTGCTGACGACCTGGACCTCGTTGCGCAGACCCTTCTTGAAGGACGGCCGCAGCGGGCGGTCGGTCAGGCGGCAGGTGAGGATTGCGTCCTCGGACGGCCGGCCCTCACGGCGGAAGAACGAGCCGGGGATGCGTCCGACGGAGTACATCCGCTCCTCGACGTCCACCGTCAGCGGGAAGAAGTCGAGGTTGTCCTTGGGCCGCTTGCTGGCGGTGGCCGCGGACAGGACGAGCGTGTCGCCCTGGTAGATGGTGACCGAGCCGGCTGCCTGCTTGGCAAGGCGACCGGTCTCGAACCGGATGGTGCGCGTGGCGCCGCCCGGGTTGTTGATGACGGCCTCGGAGAACTCCGAGCCGTAGATGTTGCTCTCGCCCGTCATGGGCACTCCTCTTTGTGACGGCCGCGCCTGTCGGGGTACAGCTCCCGGGCGTGGCACGTGATGTCGCTGGACGGTCGTCCAACGACGAAGGGGAGTACCCGATTGGGCACTCCCCGTCGTACAGCTAGCGACGCAGTCCGAGACGCTCGATGAGCGTGCGGTAGCGGGTGATGTCGGTCTTCTCCAGGTACTTAAGCAGCCGTCGACGGCGGCCGACCAGCAGAAGCAGGCCACGACGCGTGTGGTGGTCGTGCTTGTGCTCCTTGAGGTGAGCCGTGAGGTCCAGGATGCGCTTGGTCAGCATCGCGATCTGGACCTCGGGCGAGCCGGTGTCGGCCTCGACCGTGGCGTACTCCGCCATGATGGACGTCTTCTGTTCAGTGGTGAGCGCCACGGATCTCCTCGTTGCATCGGGTGTGCGCCCAAGGTCTTCTGCACCTGGACAAGTGGTCACACCACCGGTTTCCCGGTCTAGGGGCACGATACCAGCCCGACGCCCCGCGTCCCGGCCGGATGAAGGACGGGTTCGGCGGTCAGCCGGCAAAGGCGCTGCGGGCCTCGACCGCGCGCAGCCCCGCGAACCCATCCTCGGTGCCCACGCCCTCGTAGCCCTCCGCCTCCAACACGTCCGCGACGAGCCTGCGGATGGAAGGGTCGTCATCGATCACGAGAATCTTGGGCGCGTGCTCCCATCTCGACCTGGCGGCGTCTCCCACCGGATCGGCCGGTCAGCCCTGGCAGGTCGTCACTCGGAAGGATGAACACGCAACAACGACCGGGTCCGCTCCACATCGAGGGCCATCTGGGCCTTCAACGCCTCCACTCCATCGAAGCGCAGTGTGTCCCGCAGCCGCTGGGTGAACGCGAGGCCGACGTGCTCGCCGTACAGGTCGCCCGTGTAGTCCAGGACGAAGGCCTCGACCCTGCGCTCGGTCCCCGCGAAGGTCGGGTTGGTGCCAACGCTGATCGCCGCCGGTAGCAGTTGCGCCTCCGGGCCCGACCCGCGGACCAGGCGGCCGGCGTAGACGCCGTCGGCGGGGATCGCGCTCCACGGCAACGGCTCGACGTTGGCCGTGGGGTAGCCCAGCTCGCGGCCGCGCTGGTCGCCCCGCACCACGACGCCGTGGATCCGGTGCTCGCGCCCCAGCACCTCGGCCGCCGTCGCGACGTCACCTGCCGACACGCAGGACCGGACGTAGGTCGAGGACCAGGTCATGTCACCACGGCCCTGCAGCGGGAACGGCTCGACGCTGAACCCGAAGCGGCGACCGTCCTCGGCCAGCGCAGCCACCGTGCCGCTGCCCATGTTGCCGTAGCGGAAGTTCTCCCCGACGACGACGACGCTGGCGTGCAGCTTCTCGACGAGCACGCCATGGACGAACTCCTGGGCTGTGAGCCGCATGATGTCCAGGGTGAAGGGCAGGACGCAGAACACGTCGACCCCGAGAGCCTCGACGAGGTCGGCTTTGTACCGCTGCCCGGTCAGCATCGGTGGGTGGTTGCCCGGCCGGATCACCTCGATTGGGTGCGGGTCGAAGGTCATCACGACACTCGGTATGCCGAGCTCGCGGGCCCTGTCCACCGACTGCTCGATGATCTGCTGGTGACCGCGGTGCACACCGTCGAAGACGCCGATCGTGACGACGCAGCGCCCCCACGTGGTGGGCACGCTCTCGACCCCGCGCCAGCGCTCCATTGGTAGTCCGGGGCGCAGGAGCCACCGAGGTGGCCCTGTTTCCCCTTTCCCCTTTCAATCCGTGCGTGCGGTTTTCCCGCACACGGCTTACCGA
>JAYTHM010000017.1:0-7401 GCA_043732645.1 Frankiales bacterium | reverse complement strand
GTCACCGTGACAGTTAGCCCTCTGGACCGAGGCTCTGCCTGGGCCCCAACGTCCTGCCGGTGTGTCGACTTCGCTCGGACCCTGTAGATTGATGTATCAGGATCGCTTCGGATGGAGCAGCCCTTCGTCGGATCCAGCACTCCTCGAGGGGGTCGAGCCATGGGGCGCGGCCGTGCCAAAGCCAAGCAGACCAAGGTCGCGCGCGAGCTCAAGTACAGCACTGGGTCACTTGACCCGGATGCTCTCAAACGTGAGCTCGCGTCTCAGGGACCCGGCGGCCCGTCTACCCGGGCAACCGGGGCGGACGACGACGAGGACCACGAGGACAACGCCGAGGACTAGCCCTCGCGAGCCACCGACCTGACAGCTCGCCTGCAGAGCGGTCGGCTGTGGCGGCGCCGCTCTTACCCGTGTCCTGCATCGGCAGGGGATCAGACGGGGTGGTCGCCCTCGAGGATTGCGGAGCCGTCTCCCGCCACCATCGCGCCCAGCACCCACGACTTGAGGTGCCGTGCCGTAAGCAGCGCGCGCGTCCGGTCGACGTCGTGGGCGGGTACGACGGCAACCATGCCGACGCCCATGTTGAAGGTCCGCTCCATCTCGGCCTGCTCGACCCGGCCGGTCCGCTGGACGAGGTCGAAGACCGCCGGCGGGGTCCATGTCGCGCGGTCGAGGCGCGCCGTGAGGTGGGACGGCAGCACGCGTGCGAGGTTGGCGGCCAGCCCGCCCCCCGTGACGTGCGAGAACGCGCGCACGTCGGTCTCCTCGATGATCGCGAGGCAGTCCTTGGAGTAGATCCGGGTCGGGGTGAGCAGCTCCTCTCCGAGGGTCGTGCCGAACTCACCGATGTGTGCCTCGAGGCGCATCCCCGCGCCGGCGAGCAGCACGTGTCGGACCAGGCTGAAACCGTTTGAGTGGACCCCGCTGGCCTCCATCGCGATCACGACGTCGCCGAGCTGCACCCGCTCGGCACCAAGCAGCTTGTCGGCCTCCACCACGCCCACGCCGGTTCCTGCGATGTCGTAGTGGTCATCAGACATCATCCCGGGGTGCTCGGCGGTCTCGCCGCCGACGAGGGCGCATCCAGCCAGCTCGCAGCCGACAGCGATGCCCCCGACGATCTCGGCCACCCGCTCAGGGACGACCTTGCCGACGGCCAGGTAGTCCTGCATGAACAACGGCTCGGCGCCGCACACGACCAGGTCGTCGACGACCATTCCGACCAGGTCGATGCCGACGGTGTCGTGCTTGTCCATGGCCTGCGCGATGGCCAGCTTGGTGCCCACGCCGTCTGTGCTGGAGGCCAGCAGGGGCTCGCGGTACTTCAGCAGGTCGAGCCGGAACAGCCCCGCGAAGCCGCCGATCCCGCCCATCACCTCGGGCCGGTGTGCTCGCTTGAGCTTGCCCCTGATGAGCTCGACGGCCCGGTCACCGGCTTCGATGTTCACCCCGGCGGCGGCGTAGGAGGACGCGGCAAGGCCGGCCTGGTCGAACGTGTAGGAGGTCCGGCCGCTGATCGGGCTGGTCATGGGCGCGTCAGCGCGTCGGCGGCACCTTGACTGCCCATCAGGGCATCGGGTGAGGGGTCGGTGCCGTTGGCCACGACCTGCTCGACACCGGCATTGCGGGACAGGCCCTCAAGGACGTGCTTACCGATCAGGTCCTGCGCCGGCAGGGGGATCGGGTAGTCCCCGGTGAAGCAGGCCCGGCAGAGCTTGTCCGCCGGCTGGGCGGAGGCGGCGGTCAGGCCGTCGAGGGAGACGAAGGCGAGGGAGTCGGCGCCGATCGATGCCCGGATCTCCTCCACCGACAGCCCGCCTGCGATGAGCTCGGCCTTGCTCGCGAAGTCGATGCCGTAGAAGCAGGGGTTCATCACTGGGGGAGAGGAGATGCGCACGTGCACCTCGGCCGCTCCGGCCTCGCGGAGCATCCGGACGAGGGCCCGCTGGGTGTTGCCACGCACGATGGAGTCATCGACGACGACGAGGCGCTTGCCCTTGATGACCTCGCGAAGGGGGTTCAGCTTCAGGCGGATGCCGAGCTGCCTGATCGTCTGGGACGGCTGGATGAAGGTGCGGCCGACGTAGGCGTTCTTGACCAGACCCATGCCGTACGGGATGCCGCTCTGCTCGGCGAACCCGATCGCCGCGGGCGTGCCGGACTCGGGCACGGGAATGACGAGGTCGGCGTCGACGGGGGCCTCGAAGGCCAGCGTCCGGCCGATCTGCACCCGTGTGGTGTAGACGCCCTGGCCGGCGATCGTCGTGTCGGGCCGGGCCAGGTAGACGTACTCGAACAGGCAGCCCTTGGGGGTAGCGTCGGCGAAGCGGGAGGACCGAAGGCCGTGCTCATCGACGACGAGCAGCTCGCCGGGCTCAACCTCGCGGACGACGGTGGCGCCGACGATGTCCAGTGCCGCGGTCTCACTGGCGACCACCCAGCCGCTCTCCAGTCGGCCCAGCACGAGGGGACGCACACCGTGGGGGTCGCGTGCGGCGTACAGCGTGTGCTCGTCCATGAAGACGAGACTGAAGGCGCCGCGCAACGTCGGGAGGATCTCGAGGGCAGCCTGCTCGAGGGAGCGGTCGGCCGACGCGGCGAGCAGCGCGGTGATCAGGTCGCTGTCGTTCGTCGCCCCCATCGCGTCCTTCTGCAGGCCGAGGTCGCGTACCACGTCGGCGAGCTCGCGGGTGTTGGTGAGGTTGCCGTTGTGGCCCAAGGCGAGCGAACCCCCGCTGGGCTGCTGGCGGAACGACGGCTGCGCGTTCTCCCAGGTGCAGGAACCGGTGGTGCTGTAGCGGCAATGGCCGATCGCGAGGTGACCCTTCATGGCCTGCAGGATCGACTCGTCGAAGACCTGCGCGACCAGGCCCAGCTCCTTGTAGACCACCGTGGCGGAGCCGTCGCTCACGGCCATGCCCGCAGCTTCCTGACCGCGGTGCTGCAGCGCGTAGAGGCCGTAGTAGGTGAGCTTCGCGACGTCCTCGCCAGGGGCCCACACGCCGAAAACGCCGCACTCCTCGCCTACCGGCTTCTCAAGCTCGTAGCGGCTCAGCTCCTCCCGGTGGGGGGCGTTCAGGTCATCCTGGCCGAGTGCAGAGGGCACGCGGGGTCTCCTCAGAGCGGTGGAAGGAGGCAAACCGACCGTTCCAAGTGTACCGGCGCGGCGTCCCGGCCCGTGCCCGCTCGGGAGGTCGAACAGCGTGCCTCGGCGTGCTCGCGACAATCCTCACCCCGGTAGGGCCGAGGTCCTGTGCCCAGTCCTACTCGGGTAGGCGCAGCGCACCAGGAAAGCCTGGCAGGTGGGGCTACCGGGCCCGCCACTGACGAGAGCACCGGGTCCGCCTTGAAGGCCGGGCCCTTGGAGAAGGAGCGGAGACCTCCTGGCCCGGGTCGATGTAGAAGCCACAGACCTGCGATCACGCTCGGTCGTCCAGCGCCGCGCAACTCACCTAACCAAGGGCAACATCCCCGACAGGTCGGACCGCTCGCCGCTGGCGCGCACCCGTCCATCCGCCACCAACGCTGCCCAGCTGTCCCGCCCCGCGCACAGCCGCACCCACGCGATGGGGTCCGCCTCGACGACGTTGGGTGGCGTACCCCTGGTGTGCCGCGGCCCCTCCAGGCACTGCACCGCGGTGTACGGCGGCACCCTCACCTCAACCGTGCGGCCCGGGTGCTGCTCCGCCAGGCTGGCAGCCAACGCTTTCACGACCAGCTTCAGCGCTGGTCGCACAGGCTCGATCCCGACGTCGAGCCCGTGCACGACCGCCTCGACGAGCCGGAACATCGCGGCATCCCGCAGGGTGTGGTCCCCAGTGGCCTGGTGGACGACCGTGTCTGCCGGGTGGTCATCGAGCGCCTGCAGCGCTGCGCGCACGAAGCCCCTCGTGCGCAGGCGGTCTGAGCGTGCGATCCGATCGGCCAGCTCGGACAGCCTCGCGAGCTCGCCTGCCCAGGCCGTCAGCCCTCCGGTGGCCGCGGTGGCGACGCGACGCTCCTCGACGGCCGCCAGCCCGCGCAGGTTGTTGGCCATGTGGTTGTCGAGGTCCGCGACCGTCCACCCCTCGCAGTCCGTCGGACCGGCCGGGTCGAGCGCGTCGAGGCCGTCGCAGAAGGCGGGCAGCTGGACCGCCAGGGCAGCCCTGATCTCGTCGTACGACGCGCTGCTCGCCATCCTGTCGACCCCTTGTGTCTTAGGAACGACCCCGAGGGTCTCGCGCGGAGGCTAGGACGCTACGGAGGGGTCGGCGGTACTGGCTCCGGCGAGCGGGCCGAACAGCGCGGGAAGGGTCGCCTCGAAGGTGGTACGCAGCTCCTCGAGCCCGACTGTGAGGACGTCCTGGATCTCCAGCACGTCACCATCAGTGACCCCGATCCGGGTGCATGGCAGGCCGCGGGCGCTGCACATCTCGGTGAAGCGCAGCTCCTCGCTGCGCGGGACGCTGACCAGAGCCCGGCCCGCGGATTCGGAGTACAGCTGCACGAAGGGCGTCAGCCCCGCTGGCAGGACGACCCGCGCACCGACACCCTTGGCGAGGGCGCTCTCGACGAGGGCCTGGGCCAGCCCCCCGTCGGACAGGTCATGCGCGCTGTCGAGCATCCCATCGCGGGAGCCGGCGATCAGCACCTCGGCGAGCAGCTTCTCCCGGGCCAGATCAACGCGAGGAGGTGCACCGCCGAGGTGGCGGTGCATGGCCCAGGCCCACTCCGAACCACCGAGCTCGTCGGCGGTGTCGCCGAGCAGCAGCAGCGTCGACCCTTCGGACCGGAAACCCATCGGCGTCCTTCGGGCGACGTCGTCGAACAGGCCCAGGACCCCGACGACGGGGGTGGGGTTGATCGGCTTACCTACCGTGGAGTTGTAGAAGCTGACGTTGCCACCGGAGACCGGGGTCTCCAGCACCCTGCAGGCGTCAGCGAGGCCGCGGGTGGCTTCGGCGAACTGCCACATCACCTCGGGGTCCTCCGGGCTGCCGAAGTTCAGGCAGTTGGTCACCGAGATGGGTACGGCCCCGGTGGCCGCGACGTTGCGGTAGGCCTCCGCAAGGGCCAGCTGCGCGCCGGCATAGGGATCGAGGCGGGTGTAGCGGCCGTTGCCGTCGGTGGCGAGGGCGATGCCCAGGCCGGTCTGCTCCGACAGGCGCACGACACCGGCGTCCTCAGGCCAGGCCAGGACCGTGTCGCCCATCACGATCCGGTCGTACTGCTCGACGACCCAGCGCTTGGAACACAGGTTGGGGCTCGCGACCATGGCCAGCAGTAGCTCCTTGGTGGCCTCCGGGTAGGCCGGCGCGGCCGCATTGTTGAGCGCGGTCAGGTCCGCGGGGCGCTGCATCGGGCGGTGGTAGACCGGTCCGTCGTCCGCCAGGGAGCCGGGTTCGACGTCGACGACGGCCTCGCCATGCCAGAAGATCTGCAGCCGGGTGCCCTCGGTGACCTCGCCGATCGCGGTGGCGATGACGCCCCACTTGTGCGCGATGGCCAGGACCGCGTCCAGGTTGTCCGGGGTGACGATGGCGAGCATCCGCTCCTGCGACTCGCTCGCGAGGACCTCAGTCGGATCCATCGTCGCCTCGCGCAGCGGTACCCGGTCGAGATGGGCGACCATCCCGGACTTGCCGGCCGCACTCGTCTCCGTGAGGGCGCAGGTCAGGCCGGCGCCGCCGAGGTCCTGGATGCCCTCGACGAGCTTCGCGTCGAAGATCTCCAGGCAGGCCTCGATGAGCAGCTTCTCCATGAAGGGGTCGCCGACCTGGACGGCGGGGCGGTTGGCCGGGCCGTCCTCGTCGAAGGTCGCGCTGGCCAGGACAGAGACGCCACCGATGCCGTCGCGACCGGTCTTGGCGCCGAGCAGCACGACGACGTTGCCGACGCCACGAGCTGCGGACAGCTGGATGCGCTCGACGGGCATGACCCCGAGGCAGAGGGCGTTCACGAGCGGGTTGCCCTGGTAGCTCGGGTCGAAGACGACCTCGCCGCCGACGTTGGGCAGGCCCAAGCAGTTCCCGTAGCCCCCGATGCCGGCAACGATCCCGGGCAGCACCCGCTTGGTGTCGGGGTGGTCGGCGTCGCCGAACCGCAGCGGGTCCATCACCAGCACCGGGCGGGCGCCCATCGTGAGGATGTCGCGGACGATGCCACCGATGCCGGTCGCGGCCCCCTGGTAGGGCTCGACGTACGAGGGGTGGTTGTGGCTCTCGACCTTGAAGGTGACGGCCAAGCCCTCGCCGACGTCGATGACGCCGGCGTTCTCACCCATCCCGACGAGCATCCGCTCGCCCTTGGGGATCTTCCCGAACTGGCTCAGGTGCACCTTGCTGCTCTTGTACGAGCAGTGCTCGCTCCACATGATGCTGTACATGGCGAGCTCCGACGCCGTGGGGCGGCGGCCGAGGATCTCAAGGATCCTGGCGTACTCGTCGTCCTTGAGACCCAGCTCGAGGTAGGGCATCGCGTCCGACGCAGTGGCCTTCGCGTTCGTGACGGTGTCGATCACGGGGCTGCTCACGTCGCGTTCAGCAGGCTGTCGAGGACCGACGTGAAAAAGCCGAGGCCGTCGGTGCCAGGACCGGTGAGGTCCTCCACCGCGTGCTCGGGGTGCGGCATGATCCCCACGACGTTGCCGCGCTCGTTGGTGATGCCGGCGATGCCCCGCATCGAGCCGTTGGGGTTGCCGACGTAGTAGGCAATGACCCGGCCTTCGGCCTCGAGCTCGTCGAGGGTGCGCTCGTCACCGACGTAGCAGCCCTCTCCGTTCTTGACCGGCACGGTGATGACCTGGCCGGCTTCGTAGGCGCTGGTCCAGGCCGTCGCCGCGTTGGCGATCTCGAGCGGCTGGTCGCGGTGCACGAAGTGCAGGTTCTGGTTTCGGGTCAGCGCCCCCGGGAGCAGGTGGCTCTCGCAGAGCACCTGGAAGCCGTTGCAGATACCGAGGACCGGCATCCCTCCTCTGGCCGCGTCGACAAGGGTCGGCATGACCTGCGCGAAGCGGGCAATGGCGCCGCAGCGGAGGTAGTCGCCGTAGGAGAACCCGCCCGGCAGGACGACCGCGTCGACGCCGTGGAGGTCGCTGTCGGCGTGCCAGAGCGGCACCGCCTCGGCGCCGGCCAGCCGGGCAGCGCGCTGAGCGTCCCTGTCGTCCAAGCTCCCGGGGAAGGTCACCACTCCCACCCGAACACCTGAGGTGAGACCTGTCGGGAGAGCTGTTGGCAGCGACACTCGCGTCAGACTACCGGTCAGCCCAGCCGCCGCTCTTCGTGTCCAGCCGGGTGATCAGGGCGTCATCGGCCCAGGTGAGGCGCTTTTCCATGTGAACGACCGTGCCCTGGGCCGGCCGGTGGATGAAGCTGATCTCATCGACCAGAGCCTTCATGATCAGCACCCCACGGCCGTCCTCGG
>JAYTHM010000016.1:0-7403 GCA_043732645.1 Frankiales bacterium | reverse complement strand
TCCCGCGGATCCACACCGGGTTGTCGCAGAGCTCGCGGGCCCGGTCTCCGGCGGCCAGGACCATGACGGCTGCTCCGTCGCTGACCGGCGGGAGGTCGTGCCGTCGCAGGGGGTCGGCGTAGAGGGGTTCGTCGAGCAGCGCGCGCTCCTCGTAGTCGCCGGTGAGCTGCGCCACCGGGTTGCCGATCGCGTTGCGACGGCTGCGGGCGACGACCCGGGCAAGGTCGTTCTCGGTCGCCTTGCCGGAGTCGAGCAGCGCGCGGGCCTGCAGGGCCGCGAGGCTGACGGCGTCCGGCCACAGCGGTCCCAGGACGTAGGGCTCGAGCTGCATCGACAGCACCCGGGCGACATCGCCCGGGGAGCTCTTACCAAAGCAGTAGACCAGGGCGGTGTCGATGTCACCGTGCTGGAGGCGGACCCACGCCTCGTAGAGCGCGAAGGCGCCATCCATCTCAACGTGCGACTCCGAGATCGGCGGCCACGGCCCGACGGCGTCCAGCGCGGAGACGAACGAGAAGGACTGACCGGCCAGGTAGTCCGAGGAGCCGGAGACGGTGAAGCCCATGTCTTGGCTGGTCAACCCGAGCGGTGCGAGGGCCTCCCGGACGACCGGAAGCAAGATCTCCACCTCGTTGCGGGTGTCCTCGCGCCGGGTGGCGTGCTGCGCGAACGAGACGATCCCGATGTGTCTCACAGCATCTCCTTGAACGAGTCGTAGTCGGCGTCGGGCTCGTCGATGGGCTCGACGTAGTCGATGTTGGCCAGGCTGTAGTCCCACTCGGCCTCAGGCAGCCAGTGCGCCCTGACCCGCATCCCCATCCGGGCGTCCTCCGGGGCGACGCCCTTGAGCAGCACCATCGTCGTGGTGTCGGAGCCGTCGAAGGCCACCTCGGCGGTGACATACGGCAGGTCGACGGCGCGGTTGGCGAAGTTCACGTTGACGACCGCGAAGGTCACCATCGTGCCGGTGTCGGCGATCTCGACCTCCTCGGCGAACTCCACCCCGCACATCGGGCAGCCGCCGCGTGGCGGGACGTAGACCTTGGAGCACGACGGGCAGCGACGGCCGCGCAGCTTGCCCTCCTTGATGCTGCGCAGGAACTGCGACGCAGCCTTGCCTGGTGTGTAGCGGTAGTCCAAGCGGATCGGGGTCACGATCCCGGTCACGGGGTCGCTCATGAGGCCACCTCGAAGCACGCGATGTCGGTGATGTAGCCGACGGTCTGCTCGGCCCAGCGGACCCTGACCCGCATGCCGGTGCTGATCGCGTCCCGCGGTGCGTCGAGGGCGTGCAGGATCGAGGTGTCAGCCCCGTCGAGCTGCACCAGTGCCCAGGCGAACGGCACGTCGAAGGGGTTGCCCAGCCGGGGCACGGGGTTCCACGACCAGCTCGTGACAACCCCCTCCTGGCCGACCTCCACGAGCGCCTCCCCGTCGATCGGGGCGGCCGTCGTCGCGTCGTACTCGGGAGGTGGGACGACCGTGCGGCCGGCGCTGTCGACAGCGCCGAGCACGCGCCGGTCGCGCAGTCCGGTGAGGAAGGCCCCGATGACGGGGCCGGTCGAGCGGGTGTAGGCGAACTCCATCGAGTGGGGTGCGCTGAGGACCTCGGTCATGTGGCTCCTAGACCAGCTGGGAGGTGCGGCCAGCCCAGTACGGGTCGCGCAGTTTGCGCTTGTAGACCTTGCCGTTGGGGTCGCGGGGGAAGTCGTCGAGGAAGTCGATCGACCGCGGCACCTTGTACTTCGCCAGGTTCTCGAGGCAGAAGTCGATGAGCTCCTGCTCGAGACCGTCGGTGCTCACGCCCTCCGCCGGTTGGACAGTCGCTTTGACAACCTCACCCATCGCCTCGTCGGGGATGCCGAACACCGCACAGTCCCCGACCTTCGGGTGCTGCAGCAGGACCGACTCCGTCTCGGCCGGGTAGATGTTGACCCCGCCCGCGATGATCATGTCCACCTTGCGATCCCGCAGGAACAAAAAACCGTCGCCGTCCATCTCGCCCGCGTCGCCGACGGTGAAGAACCCCCTGTCGTTCCAGGACTTCTTGGTCTTCTCCTTGTCACCGTGGTATTCGAAGGTGCGGTCACCCATCTTCATCCAGACCGTCCCTACCTGACCGGTGGGCAGGTCGTTGCCCTCGTCGTCGAGGATCACCACCTCGCTGCCCGGCCAGGCGTTGCCGACCGTCCCGGGGCGGGCCAGCCAGTCCTGCGGGTTGGCGACCGTGCCGCCGCCTTCGGTGGCGGCGTAGTACTCCCAGATCACCGGACCCCACCACTCGAGCATCCGGTGCTTGGTCGGGACCGGGCACGGCGCCGCCGAGTGAATGACACAGCGCAGCGAGCTGACGTCGTACCTGGCGCGCTCCGGCTCGGGCAGCTGCAGCAGCCGGTGGAACATCGTCGGCACCATGTGGCTGGTCGTGACCTTGTACCGGTCGATCCGCTCCAGGGTGCCCTCGGGTGTCCACTTGTCCATGAGGATCACACGATGCCCGGCATGCAGGGCGTTCTGGGTGAACTGGCCCACAGCCGTGTGGTAGAGCGGTGCGACCGTGATGTGGACGTTGTCCTCGAACACGGGGATGTTGAAGAGCAGGTTCAGGAACGACCCCAGCTCTGCCATCGTGTCCGGGTCGATCGGCGGAAGGGGACGCTTGACTCCCTTGGGCTTGCCGGTCGTGCCGGAGGTGTAGTTCATCAGCCCACCGGCTGAGCGGTCCTCTGGCAACGTCGTCGGCTGGCCCTGTTTGAGCTCGCCGTAGGGCCGGAAGCCCTCGATCTCCCCGATGGCAAACCGGTACGCCGGGTCGAGGCTGACCTCCTCCACCGCGCGCAGCGACTCCTTGGCGAAGGAGGCGTGCGTGATGAACGCTTTCGCTTCGGAGTCGTTGATGATGTAGGCGATCTCGGGTCCGACGAGGTGGTAGTTGACGGGCACGACGTACCAGCCTGCCTGCTGTACGGCGAGCAGGACCTCCACGAACGCGGCACAGTTGGGCATCAGGATGGCGACGACATCGCCCTTGTCCAGGCCGAAGGACCGCAGGGCGTGGACGACCTGGTTGCAGGAGGCGAGCAGCTCACCTGCGGTGTGTTCGGTGTGGTCCGGCTCGACGAGGGCGACCCGGTCAGGGTGCGCCGCGGCGATGTTCCAGAAGCCCAGGTCACCCACGGGAGCCTCCGTAGCTGACCGGGATCTCCTTGATGCCGTTGATGAACATCGAGCGCAGGTTCCGCGGTGGCCCGAGGGGGCCGATGTCTGGCATCCGTTCGGCTATGACCTCGAACATGATGCGGACCTCCGCCCGGGCGAGGTTTGCACCGAGGCAGAAGTGCGGACCTCCACCGCCGAACGCGATGTGCTCGTTGTCGGCCCGAGTCACGTCGAAGGAGTCCGGCGAGTCCAGTGCCGTGTCGTCGCGGTTGGCCGCCGAGTAGTAGATCGCGACCCGGTCGCCCTTGTTGATCGTCTGGCCACCGAGTTCGTAGTCCGACAGCGCCGTCCGCTGGAACTGGATGACCGGCGTGGCCCAGCGGATGATCTCCTCGACGGCGGTGTCGAGCGGACGCTGCTTCTTGAACAACTCCCACTGGTCGGGGTGGTCGAAGAAGGCCTGCATACCGTGCGAGATCGCGTTGCGCGTGGTCTCGTTGCCCGCGACCATCAGCAGTAGGAAGAAGACGTCGAACTGCTCCTGGGTCAGGGCGCCGCCGTCCACCTCGCCCGCCAGCAGCTTGCTCGCCACGTCGTCCCTTGGGCACTCGCGTCGGGCGGCTGCGATGCCGTCGGCGTACATGTACATCTCCATGGACGCGATCTGTGCGTCCTCGGGGGAGGTCCGGAACTCCGGGTCGTCGAAGCCGATGAGCCGGTTCGAGAGGTCGAAGATGATGCCGCGATCCTCGGCCGGAACCCCGACTAGCTCGCAGATCGCGAGCAGCGGCAGCTCGGCGGCAACGTCCTTGACGAAGTCCCCCGTCCCCTTCGCAAGCGCACGGTCGACGATCTCGTTGGCGAACTCCACCAAGCGCGGCTCGAGGTTGCGGATCGTGCGGGGCGTGAAGGCGCGCTGCACGATGTTGCGGTACTGGCTGTGCTCCGGCGGGTCCATGTTGAGCATGAGCAGCCGGGTCATCTGCAGGGCTTCTTCCTCGTCCTGCGCCGCCCCCGTATGCAGCAGCGCACCCCGCTCGTAGGAGGAGAAGACCTCCGGGGTGCGAGAGACCTCTTGGACGTCGGCGTGCCGGGTGACGACCCAGAAGCCGTCCCCCCACGAGCCTGGCTGGTCGTGCCAGAACACCGGGGCGGCATCGCGCATCGTCGCGAACTGCTCGAGCGGCAGACCGTCGGCGAAGGTGTCCGGGTTGATCAGGTCGATGTCGACCGGGCAGCGCGGCCGGTCTGTCTTGCCCGTCTTGTCCAAGGGGGTCGTCATCGGAGATCTCCTCGAGCTCAGGCGTGGGCAGACAGGTGGGGGAGGGAGGCGATCGTGCGGTCGTACTCCTCGGTCATCGACGCGATGACCTCGGCGACGGTGCGGACTTCGGTGAAGGACCCCACCAGCTGACCGATGGGGGTGCCGGCCAGCTCGACGTTGCCCGACCGGCGGATCCGGTCCTGGGCCTCCGCGTTGAGCATGTACTGGAGCGGCATGCCGAGCGGCGCGGGGTTGGCCGGGTCGTCCCAGGCCTGCGTCCAGGCGGTCCGGAGCTGCCGGGCCGGCTTGCCGGTGTAGGCCCGGGAGCGAACAGCGTCGCTGGACGTGGCCTCGTGGAACTTGCGGTACATCAACTCAGGCTGTCCGCACTCGGCGGTGTTGAGCCACATCGAGCCGGTCCAGACCCCCTGAGCGCCTAAGCACAGGGCCGCCGCGACCTGGCGCCCATTGCCGATGCCTCCAGCCGCAAGGACCGGGACGGAGCCCACCGCGTCGACGACCTCGGGCACCAGGACCATGGTCGCGATCTCGCCGCTGTGACCACCGGCCTCGGTCCCCTGGGCCACGATGATGTCCACGCCGTTGGCGAGCTGCTTCATGGCGTGATCCTTGCGCCCGACGAGGGCTGCCACCTTCACGCCGGCGGCATGCGCCTGGTCGACGACGTCCTTCGGCGGTGCGCCGAGGGCGTTGACGATGAGCTTCACATCGGGCCGGGCCAGTGCGAGCTCAACCTGCTGACGGGCCTCGGTGTCGTTCCAACTCAGCAGGTCGCGCCCGGTCTCGGCTCCCTCGGGGAGCTTCGGGACGTGGTGCTCGGTGAGCACCCGCTCGACGAAGTCCCAGTGCTCCTGCGGAATCATCCCCTCCAGCATCGTGTGCATCTCGCCCATGTCCATGCCGGCGACCGCCTCGGTCTTGGCAGGCATCACGATGTCGACCCCGTAGGGGCGCCCGCCGATCCGTGCCTCGATGTAGCCGAGGGCTTCGGCAAGCTCAGCCGGGGTGAAGCGGACGGCACCCAGGACACCCATGCCTCCGGCCTTGCAGACCTCGACGACGACGTCCGGCATGTAGCTGAACGCGAACATCGCGAGGTCGACGCCGAACTCGTCAGAAAGACTGGTGCGCATGGGTTCTCCTAGCGGTCGGCAGACAGCACAAGGCCGCTGGTGGGTACGCCGGTGCCGGCGGTGACGAGGACGTTCTCGACGTCGGGGACCTGGTTGACCGAGGTACGACGCAGCTGCCGCACTCCCTCGGCGATACCATTCATACCGTGCAGGTAGGCCTCGCCGAGCTGGCCGCCGTGCGTGTTGACAGGTAGCCGTCCGCCCAGCTCGATGGCCCCGCCGGCGATGAAGTCCTTCGCCTCGCCGCGCTTGCAGAAGCCGAACTCCTCGAGCTGCTGCAGGACGAACGGCGTGAAGTGGTCGTAGATCACAGCAGTCTGGATGTCCTCCGGGCCAAGCCCGGACTGCCTCCAGAGCTGCTGCGCGACCAGTCCCATCTCGGGCAGTCCCCCCAGCTCGTCGCGGTAGTAGCTGACCATCGACTGCTGACCGGCCGCCGACCCTTGGGCGGCGCCGGACACGACGGCGGGCACCTGGGCGAGGTCACGGGCCCGCTCGACGGTCGTGACCACGAGGGCCTGCCCACCGTCGGTCTCCTGGCAGCAGTCGAGCAGGTGCAGTGGCTCGACGATCCAACGGCTGCTCTGGTGGTCCTCCATCGTGATCGGCTGCTCGTAGAACCAGGCCTTGGGGTTCGTGGCGGCGTGCTTGCGGTCTGCCACGCTGACGACGCCGAAGTCGGCCGAGGTTGCGCTGTACTCGTGCATGTAGCGCTGCGCGAACATCGCAACCCACGACGCCGGCGTCATCAGGCCGAAGGCGCTGACCCAGCCCATCGCGATGCCCTCAGCCGTCGGCTCACCCCGCACGGCACCGGAGCCGAACCGGTGTCCGGAGCGCTCGTTGAAGGCGCGGTAGCAGACCACCGTGTCAGCGACACCGGTGGCGACCGCGATCGAGGCCTGCTGGACGGTGGCACAGGCGGCCCCCCCGCCGTAGCCGATCTTGGAGAAGAAAGTCAGGTCGCCGATGCCGGCGGTGCGGGCCACCTCGATCTCGGAGTTGGTCTCCATCGTGAAGGTCGTCAACCCGTCCACGTCACCGGGCTGGAGGCCGGCGTCAGCGATCGCGGCAAGCACCGCCTCGCCGGCTAGCTGCAACTCTGATCGCCCGCTGCTCTTGGAGAACTCGGTAGCCCCGATGCCGACGATCGCGGTGTGACGGGCGAACGAGCGGCTCACGGGAGCTCCACCACGACGGTGCCGACGACGTGGTCACCGAGGGAATTCGAGCCGCGGACGGAGACCTCGACGCGGGGACCGTCAACAGCTGTGACGGCGCCGCGCAAGGTCATCGTGTCGCCGGCGTAGTTGGGGACGCCGAGCCGGATCTTCGAGCTCTTCACCACGGCCCGTGGCCCGAAGAAGTCGGTGACGTAGCGCAGGACATAGCCGTTACTGGTGAGGATGTTGGTGAAGATCGTCTTGCTGCCCTTCTCCTGGGCTGTGGCGATGTCGTGGTGCACGTCCTGATAGTCGCGGCTGGCAAGGGCTGTCGCGACGATGTTGCGCACGCTCGCCTCGAGGACGAGCTCCGGGAGCTCGAGACCGACGACGACCGACGTGGTGGTCATGCAACTGGCCGGAAGGTCGGACGCAAGGCCCCACCTGGGACCTCGGTGAAGGCCACCTGCACGCGCTGGCCGACGTAGGCTGTCGTGGTGGCATCGGAGCCGGCCCACTCACTGACCAGGCGCACGCCCTCCTCGAGCTCCACGAGCAAGACCGTGTGCGGCCGCTCGACACCGGGCAGCGGGGGGTAGTGATGGGTCACGTGGCTGTAGACGACACCCGAGCCCGACGAGACCAGGTACGTCATGTCACTGC
>JAYTHM010000015.1:0-7414 GCA_043732645.1 Frankiales bacterium | reverse complement strand
GGTCGTCATCGAGGACCGCAAGCTCGACGAGATCAACGCTTCCATCAAGGACGTATCGTCAGGTGCCGTAGCAGCCCGCGTCGTGTTCCAACTGTGAGCACGCCAACTGAACCCATGCGCGTGGGTGTCTTGCGGGAGACCAGGCCGGGCGAGCGACGGGTAGCCCTGACTCCGGACGGGGTGACCCGGCTGAAGACGCTCGGTCTCACGATCGTGGTCGAGGCCGGTGCCGGCGTCGCTGCGGGCTTCCCTGACGGCAGCTACACGAAGGCCGGCGCTGCCGTCCTGAAGACGGCAGCGGTCGTCAGCGAAAGCAACGTGCTCGTCTGCATCAACCCACCGGATGAGGCAGGTGTCACCTCGCTGCGCGCCGGTCAGGTCGTACTCGGCCTGCTCCAACCCCTCATCGACCTGGAGCTCGTCCGTCAGCTCACCGCCGCGCAGGTGTCCTCGATCAGCCTCGACGGGCTCCCGAGAACGCTCAGCAGCGCCCAGTCGATGGACGCCCTGACGTCGCAGGCCAACGTGGCGGGCTACAAGGCGGCGTTGCTCGCCGCGGATACCTACGGCGGCTACTTTCCGATGCTCATGACAGCCGCCGGCACGGTGCGCCCCGCGAAGGTGCTCGTCCTCGGCGCCGGTGTCGCTGGCCTGCAGGCGATCGGCACGGCTCGTCGCCTGGGTGCTGTCGTGACCGCCTACGACGTCAGGGACGCGGCGCGAGCCGACGTCGCCTCCACCGGCGCGACCTTCCTCGACCTCGGCCTTCCTGCGGCGGCAACTGGTTCGGACAGCGGGTACGCCCGCCAGCAGTCGGCCGAGGAGCAGAGTGCCCAGGCCGCGGCCATGGTCACGGCCATCGGCCGGTTCGACATCGTGATCAGCACCGCCCAGGTCCCGGGTCGTAAGCCGTCGGTCCTCGTCTCGAGCGCTGCTGTCGCCGCCCTCAGCCCCGGCTCGGTCGTCATCGACCTGGCCTGCGGTCCGCTGGGGGGCAACGTCGAGGGTTCCGTCGCCGGAACCACGATCGTCACCGCCAACGATGTCACCATCATCGGGGCCGCTGACCTGGCTGCTCGCGTGCCGACGGCGGCCTCGACGGCGTACTCCCGAAACATCTCGGCACTGCTTGTGCACCTCGTGCACGACGGTCAGCTGGTGCTCGACACCAGCGATCCCATCACCGCCGGCGTCTTGGTGACCGACCACGGAGTGGTCGTCCACCCTGCTGTGCTCGCCCGGATCACCCAGGTCACCCAGCCCTCTCAGCTCGCCCCCACCGGATAGGCCCGCCATGACCCCACTGCTGTTCGCCGACATCACCGTCTTCGTCCTGAGCCTGCTTGTCGGGTTCGAGATCATCACGAAGGTCCCCGCCACCCTCCACACTCCGTTGATGTCTGGCTCCAACGCCGTCCACGGTGTCGTCGTGATCGGGGTGATGGTCCTCGCCGCCAGCGCTGACAGCACCCTCGGGTACGGGCTGGTGCTCATCGCTGCGGCGTTCGCGGCCATGAACGTCGTCGGGGGGTACGTCGTGACCGACCGCATGCTCGAGATGTTCAAGGCGCCCCTCAAGGCGCCCCGCAAGCCCGCCACCGATCAGGGCGCAGACCCGCAATGACGGGCTTCGACACGGCCGTTCACGCCCTCTACCTCGTGGCAGCGGTGTGCTTCGTCCTCGGTCTGCACCGCATGACGTCGCCGGCGACGGCCCGCAGCGGCAACCAGCTCTCCGCCACAGGGATGCTCGGGGCCGTCCTGACGACGCTGGTCGTGCTCGTGCATGACGGGACCACCAGCACCGCAGGTGCCGCGGTCCTGGCGGTTGGTCTGCTCGCTGGCGGGGTGACGGGACTGGTCACTGCGCGGCGGGTCAAGATGACCGCAATGCCGCAGCTGGTCAGCCTGTTCAACGCCGTGGGTGGTGGTGCCGCAGCCTTGATCGCCTACAGCGACGCGATCGCACACACCGGCTCAGTCCCCCCTGCGCAGCAGCCGATCAGCACGACGCTGACCACGGTTCTCGACCTGTTCATCGGTGGCATCACGTTCTCCGGCTCACTCGTGGCGGGGGGCAAGCTGGCGGGCGTCATCAGCGGGCGACCGCTCAGCTTCGCCGGAGGTCGTGCGCTCCACGTCGTCCTCGCGGTGGTCGCCTTGGGTGCCGGTGCCGCCTACACGTCTGGCTACGGGGGAGTGACGCTGCTGTGCCTGCTCACCACGGCGGCACTCGGACTCGGCGTCCTCGCGACCCTGCAGATCGGCGGAGCCGACATGCCCGTCGTCATCAGCCTGCTCAACGCCTTCACCGGCACGGCTGTCGCGATGGCCGGCTTCGTCATCGACAGCACCCCGCTGATCATCGGCGGCGCTCTCGTCGGTGCCGCAGGCGGTATCCTTACGCAGCTCATGGCCAAGGCGATGAACCGCTCCTTGTTGAGCATCGTGGCCGGCGGGTTCGGCACCCCGGACGATCACGCCGGCTCACCAGCCGCGGGTACGAGCGGGCCTGTCCGTGAGGTCACGGTCGATGATGCGGACCTACAGCTGGCCTATGCGAGCAAGGTCGTCATCGTTCCGGGCTACGGACTCGCGGCTGCTCAGGGGCAGCACGAGCTGGTCGAGCTCGCGCAGGCCCTCACCGATCACTGCGTCGACGTCAGCTACGGCATCCATCCAGTTGCAGGTCGGATGCCCGGTCACATGAACGTGCTGCTGGCCGAGGCCAACGCGCCCTACACGCAGCTGAAGGACCTCGACGAGATCAACCCCGAGTTCGCCAGCACCGACGTCGTCCTCGTCGTCGGCGCCAACGACGTCACGAACCCAGCAGCTCGACGACTCGGCAACGCGGTGTCCGGCATGCCCATCCTCAACGTGGACAAGGCCAAGAGCGTCATCGTCATCAAGCGGTCGCTGGGCCACGGGTACGCCGGCATCGACAACGAGCTATACACCGGGCCCAAGACTGCCATGCTTTTCGGCGACGCAAAGGCCGTGCTGAGCCAACTCCTGGTGGGACTTCATTCCTACGTCAGCTGACGCCCTCGTCCAGGAGGTGAGACGCCCGTGCTCCTAGCCATCTTGGTCGTCATGTGCCTCATCTGCTGGAGTGCAGGCAAAGGTATCTCCTGGGTCGGACACAACCCTCCTCGTTCATGGTTCCCAGGAACGAGCAGAGCCTCAGACATCGTCGAACAGCAGGATATGGACACCGACCTGAGCCTTACCTGGACCGCACTCGACGACCATCAACTGATCCGATTGCTCAACGAGTCCTCCCCATAAAGGGTCCCGGACATCGGGCTGTCACGTCCGTCGAACACTCAGCGCAGAGGTTCTTGCGCTCACTTCTTGTCGCCCAAGTGCCGGTCAGTGATTCTTGAGATGCTCTCAGCGTTTCCGGTTCTTACACGGGCGGAGCTAGGCCCCGATACCGTCCACCTGCACAGTGGCGACGCCGGAACGATGACCCTGAGCGACCTGTTGCCGGGGCGGTTCGACGCGATTCTGATGACCTATACGATATCGATCATCGAGGGCTACCGGCATGCGTGGGACAGCTGCATCGCCGCGCTCGAACCTGCAGGCAGGATCGCCCTGGTCGACCTTGGTCTACCGCAGGGTCGATGGGTGCCGTTGCGCCTGTTCGCCCGTCTCGCCTGCTTCACCGGTGGGGCCGACCCGACCCGGGCACCCTGGGAGCTGAGCGCCCCAAGACTGCGGCGTAGGGAGCACCGCATCTCGCGTGGTGGGCACGTCCACATCGTGGCCTGGATTGGCAGTGGCGACGGAGGATGGGGGGAAGCCGGAAGAATCCGAACCGGCCGTTGACGGTGGGGTTCCGCTACTACTAAGCCTTCCCCCACCGACGTCCCGGCCTTCGGACCGTTCGAGTTGTACTCGGGCCGCGGTTTCGGGCGTCCCGATCGCGGACGGAGGCGCTCGCGGTGCAGATGTCGCCTGAGGATCAGACTGCGTAGTCGATGCCGGACGCCTCGCCCAGGAGGTGGCAACGTACCCACCTGACATGGTTGTTGCGAGGAGCTGGTCCTCAGCGCTTTGTTCCGCCAGCCGAATCGGCGGTCCTGACATGCTGAGGGCACCGCAACGTGGAAGAGGTAGGACGATGGCCCCCGATCCTGGCCCGCAGCAGGGCCCCGACCGCCTGAGCATGCCGTGGATGCGCCCGAAGCCCCCTGAGCCGCCGGTGCCGTGGCGGACCGAGGGTGTTCCCGGGCAGGACAATCCGAAGGCTTCGCCTCCGCCTCCCATGCGGTGGCGCCGGTTTTTCGGCTTGATGCTCGGGCTGCTGGTCTTCAACCTGATCATCTCGAGCTTGGCGCTGAGCCCGACGAAGCGCACCGGTGTGTCGTACACGTTCTTCAGCACGCAGGTCGGCGCCAACAACGTCAGTTCCATCACCTCGACCAGCGACGCGATCGAGGGAACCTTCCGCAAGAAGATCGGCTATCCGGCCGATAAGCCAGCCAGGGACCAGACGTCGGTCACGAGCTTTAAGACTCAGCGTCCCTCCTTCGCCGATGACCACCTGTTCGCCTCGCTGCAGAAGAACGGCGTGACAGTCAACGCGGACAACCCCGATGCCAAGACGCCGTGGTGGGAGTCGCTACTGGCCGGCTTCGGGCCGACGCTGCTCATCTTCGGCCTGATCTTCTACTTCATCCGTCGGGCGGCGAAGACCGGTGGCGGCCTCGGTGGGATCGGTGGTCTGGGCCGCTCGCGGGCTCAGCGTTACGAGCCCGAGGTCGGTCGCCGCACGACCTTCGCTGATGTGGCCGGTATCGACGAGGTGGAGCACGAGGTCCAGGAGATCGTCGACTTTCTGCGCAACCCCGACCGCTATCGGGCGCTGGGTGCGCAGATCCCGCGCGGCGTGCTGCTGTCCGGACAACCCGGCACCGGTAAGACGTTACTGGCTCGCGCCACCGCCGGCGAGGCCAACGTGCCTTTCTTCTCGCTCTCCGCGTCGGAGTTCATCGAGATGATCGTCGGCGTCGGAGCCAGCCGCGTACGTGACCTGTTCGACCAGGCCAAGAAGGTCGCACCAGCCATCATCTTCATCGATGAGCTCGACGCGATCGGCCGCGCCCGGGGCGGCGCCAGCGCGCTCGGTGGGCACGACGAACGCGAGCAGACGCTCAACCAGATCCTTACCGAGATGGACGGTTTCACGGGCAGCGAAGGAGTTGTCGTTCTGGCCGCGACGAACCGGCCCGAGATCCTCGACTCGGCGCTGCTCCGACCAGGTCGGTTCGACCGGCGTGTCACCGTCAACCCGCCGGACCTCGCCGGCCGGATCGCGATCCTGAAGGTGCATGCGCGGTCTGTGCCGATGGCTCTTGATGTCGACCTCACAGCGTTGGCGGCGACCACCCCTGGCATGGTCGGCGCGGACCTGAAGAACCTCATCAACGAAGGCGCGCTGCTTGCCGCCCGGCTACGGCACACCCAGGTGCAGCAGTCGGACCTGAGCAACTCGCTGGAGAAGATCCTGCTGGGTACCGCTCGCGGCATCATGCTGTCGGAGGCGGAAAAGGAGCGCACCGCCGTTCATGAATCCGGCCACGCGCTGCTCGGCATGCTCACCCCGGGCGCGGACCCGGTCCGCAAGATTTCGATCATCCCCCGTGGCCAGGCGCTTGGTGTCACGTTCCAGAGCCCAGAGGACGACCGATACGGCTACTCCGCTCTCTACCTGCGCGGCCGCATCATCGGTGCGCTCGGCGGTCGAGCAGCCGAAGAGATCGTCTACGGCGACATGACCACCGGCGCCGAGAGCGACCTCGAGCAGTGCACCCGCATCGCCCGCCAGATGGTCGGCCGCTGGGGCATGTCAGACGCCATCGGACCCGTCTCGGTGCTGCCGGCGCCCGGAGCGGAGAACCCCTTCGGTTCCGACAATGCCTCCCCCGCGACCCAGCAGCTCGTCGACGAAGAGGTACGCCACCTCATCGAGGCCTGCCACGAAGAAGCCGTCGCGATCCTGAAGGCGCACCGCCCTCAGCTCGACTCTCTGGCCGCCAAGCTGAAGGCGACCGAGACCCTCGACGAGGACGCGGCCTACGCCGCCGCGGGCATCGATCGCGCACCCGCACCGGCCGCGCGTGCTCGCGGCGAAGCGCCCGGCACTAGGCCCGCCCCCGGTCTCCCACCCAATGGTTCAGGCATGTCCGTCAACTGACCGATTTTGCGCCGGTGACGACTGCGCCCTTGCGGCTCCCGCGACGCTAGCCAGCAGGAGGGCAGAACGGTTGCCGTCACTGGCGAAGCCGTGCATCCCGAATCGGCGGAGTCACCGGGGCTGCGAAGCGACTCGCCCTGCCCCGGCCAGTGCGAGCAGCGCCTCTTGTCCGGCAAGCACCTGGCCCGCCTTGTTGAGCACGACAAACTCCGAGCCGTCCCGGACGCCAGGTACATGCCACCCCTGGTTCCATGGCTGGATCAGCCGATAGGCACCGCTCGTGACAGGTCGACTCAGAGGATCGGTGCTGTTCCGCTGAGAGCGACGCGCAGCGCGGTGAAGGGCCCAGGGTGCGTGCCAGCGGTGGAGGTCAGGGACCCCGCAGCGACCACCGCGACCGCCACCAGGACCCTGAACGTCCGGTGAGCTCGTTGCCGGCAACGCCGGTGCCTGAAGGGGCGTCATCCGAGCATCTCCGGGTGGCTCGTCTGCTTGGTGAACGCCATCAGGATGGTCAGTGCCGTGAGGACCACCAGGACGAGCTGCCCGAGCAGCATGGCGACGGGGTGTCCGGGCCACAGCCGGTTGGGGTTGCGGTCCACGAACGGCACGGCGCCGAGCAGCAGGAATGGGGCTCCGCCCCCGTAGAGGGGCCGGACAGGCCGAGACAGGTTCCCCAGAGTGAACATCCACCAGGGGTTCCAGGGCGGCCTGGTGACCTGCAGCCCGGCGAGAAGCGTCTGGCCCATGCCGGGTGGCCACAGCACCGTCAGGACGCCGAGAACTCCGGCGAGTCCGAGGGTAAAGCCTCCGATGCGGCGCAGGCGGTGAGTGAACGGCTTGCTCGGTTCACCGGCTGAGGCCTGTTCTCCGGATGCGTCGGTGTTAAGTGCGGGGGTGGGGGGAGGATTAATTGCATGCTTCACGACGATGGTGTTGCCCGCGAGGATCTGCGGGGCCGCCGGAACGTGAAGACACCACGATGCACCGGGGACGCACTATGTGTTAGTCCTGTGACTGTGGAGGTGACGTGGGAAGCATCGCCAACGGATACATGTAACCTGCGTTCCAGAACGGTCCGTACCCGTAGTAGCCGTAGATGCTGGAGTGATAGGGCCGGTCATCGGCGAGGTCCGGGTCGTAGCCCGGCGCTGAGGCGACCCGTTCGCGCGTCTGATCAAGGAGTACCTCGTCCTGGGTGATCTT
>JAYTHM010000014.1:0-2161 GCA_043732645.1 Frankiales bacterium | reverse complement strand
CGCCTCCGTGGAGGACGAGGCCGACCTGCTGGCCTCCCAGCGGTCGGTGTTCCTCGACCCCACCGACCCTGAGGTCATCGCTGCGGCGGAGGCTGCGGGCATCGCGCGGGACTGGATCACCGCCGCGCAGAAGTCCCCGATCTGGTCGCTGATCACCACCTACCAGGTAGCCCTGCCACTGCACCCGGAGTACCGGACCATGCCGATGGTCTGGTATATCCCGCCGCTGTCCCCGGTGGTCGACGCGGTCGCCGAGACCGGGGTCGACGCCGAACAGGTCGATACCCTGTTCGCGGCCATCGAGTCGCTGCGCATCCCCGTGGAGTACCTCGCCGAGCTGTTCACCGCCGGCGACCCGAAGCCGGTCTCGGACGTGCTGCGCAAGCTCGCCGCGATGCGCAGCTACATGCGCGACATCAACCTCGGGCGTGAGCCGCAGCCCGCCATCCCCGCCTCGGTGGGCATGACCGAGGAACAGATGTACGAGATGTACCGGCTGCTCGCCATCGCCGCCTACGACGAGCGCTACGTCATCCCCCCCGCGCACGCCGAGACCGCCCACAACCTGGAGGAGCTGGCCACCGAGTGCAGCCTCGACCGCGACGGGGGCCCGGGGATGGGCGGCTCCGGCCCGTTCGGTGAGGGGTCAGGGGGCCCCGTGGCGCTGTCGGTGGAGAATTTCCACGCCCTTAAGCAGCGCCAGACCTCGGACAGGATCGCCGACCCCGCCGACAAGGGCAGCCGGGTGAACCTGCTCAACTGGGACGGCAACGGCCGCCCCGACGGCATGTTCCCCGCCGACTCACCGGCCACGACACCAGCCGCTGACGTTGTGACCGGGCCGTGAGCACCCTTGGCTCCGAGGCCACCGCCGTGGTCTACCTGGTCGCCTCCCGTGTCCTGGACTACCCGGACGACCGGCTCGTGTCCGACCTGCCGCTGCTGCGGGCGGCGCTGGGGACGGTGCCGGCCGCGCACCGGGCGGAGCTCGACGCGCTGCTCGACCACCTGGGGTCGGTTCCTCTGGTTACCCTGGCCGCCGACTACGTGGCCACCTTCGACCTGCGGCGGCGGTGCTGCCTGTACCTGAGCTACTACGCCCACGGCGACACCCGCAAGCGGGGTATGGCCCTGCTCGCGTTCAAGCAGACCTTTCGGCGCGGGAAGGTCGAGATCGTCGGGGACGAGCTGCCCGACCACCTCTGTGTTGTCCTCGAGTTCGCCGCGACCGCCCACCTGCAGCAGGGTCGCAAGCTGCTGTTCGAGCACCGGGCCGGTCTGGAGATGCTCCGGATCGCTCTGCGCGACAGCGGCTCTGTCTACGCGCACGCCCTGACGGCCGTCAGCGAGACCTTGCCGGCGCTGGCCGGGGACGAACGCGACGCCGTGGCCCGCCTGGCCGCCGAGGGGCCCCCCGGCGAGGACGTCGGCATCGAACCCTTCGCACCCCCCGACCTGGCAGGAGCCCGGCCATGACCAGCACCACCGACGTCGTCCTCTGGGTCGTCGTGCCCTACGTGTGCCTGGCGGTGTTTGTCGTCGGGCACCTCTGGCGCTACCACTACGACAAGTTCGGCTGGACCACCCGCTCGTCCCAGCTCTACGAGCGGCGTCTGCTGCGCCTGGGCTCGCCGCTGTTCCACTTCGGCATCCTCGGGGTGTTCCTCGGCCACGTCGTCGGCCTCGGCGTCCCCGAGAGCTGGACCAGTGCCGTTGGCGTCTCCGAGGGCCTGTACCACTTCCTCGCCCTGAGCCTGGGCGCGCTGACCGGCGCCGCGACCATCGTGGGCATGGCGATCCTCATCTACCGCCGCCGCACCGTCGGCCCGGTGTTCAGCGCCACCACCCGGATGGACAAGGTGATGTACCTGATGCTGGGCACCGTCATCACACTGGGACTGGCCAACACCGTGCTCGCTACGTTCGTCGGCGGCTACGACTACCGCCTCGGCGTCTCGGTGTGGTTCCGGGGGATCTTCGTGCTGCAACCGCACCCCGAGCTCATGGGTGCAGCACCGATCGGGTTCCAGGCCCACGGGCTGGCGGCGCTGGCCCTGTTCGCGCTGTGGCCGTTCACCCGCCTCGTGCACGTCTTCAGCGCCCCAGTGGGCTACCTGTGGCGGCCCTACGTCGTCTACCGCAGCAAGGACGTCCCGCTCGG
>JAYTHM010000013.1:0-7427 GCA_043732645.1 Frankiales bacterium | reverse complement strand
CAGAGCTGGGCTCACCGTGCACGCCGAAGCCGACACCAACAACTACCCACGCAGGATCAAAGTCACCGACACCCAGATGGCAGCCATCAAGCCTCAGAACAAACCCCACACCATCCATGGCGAGTGGAACTACACAGTCCGACCCCGAACTACACGAGTGTAATTCGCAACACCGCATTTATTTCTTGGCGGGCTCTAAGCCTGTGCGGACAGCAGGAGGAGGTCCACGCCGCCGTCGCCTGGCTGCTCGGCTCGCTGTGCAAGATCGGACCGCAGCTGCACGTGATGTACAGCCTCGACGGGGACGTCCCGACGGCGAGCTCTCAGCCCGCAGTTGCGGGCTACCGGCGGAGCACGCCGGTCATGGTCGGTAACGACGCGGCCACCCAGACCCAGCTCGGCGTGTATGGCGACCTGTTCGGCACCGTTGCCGACTGGGTCTTCGGCGGGCACGTCCTGGACGTTCGGTCGGCACGTCAGCTGGCTGACCTGGCCGACCGGTGCGCGGACGCCTGGCGGCGCGACGACGCGGGGATCTAGGAGCTGCACGACCAGCGCCCTTACACGTCCTCGAAGATGAACTGCTGGCGGGCCATGTCTGCCGCTGCCCGGTTGGCGGAGGCCGGGCACCTCGCGGGCACCGGTCGACGATGGCAGGACGAGGCCACGAAGATCCGCGCCTGGATCAGTGAGCACTGCTGGTCGGAACGGCAGAGCAGCTACACCTTCTACGCCGGCACTGAGGACCTCGACGCGTCCGTGCTCATCGGCGCCGGATTCGGCTTCGACACCTGACCCACAATGTCCAGCAGCATCGACGCCATCACCGCGGCACTGGGCGATGGGCCCTTGTTGTACCGGTACACCGGGGTGGACGCCGAGGAGCAGACGTTCCTCGCCTGCGCCTACTGGTGCGTCAGCGCGCTCACCGACGTCGGCCAAATCGGGGAGGCCCGCACGCTCATGAAGCAGCTCGACGCCGTGGCCAGTCCGCTGGGACTGCTGTCGGAGATGGCCGTACCAGGCAGCTAAGAACTGGTTGGCAACCTGCCGCAGGCCCTCAGCCACCTCACCCTGATCAAGCCAGCCGCCGGACTGCGCAACGCCTGATCCACCGGAGGCTCAGGTGACGTCCTGCAGGATCTTGTTGCGCAAGCCCAGGCCGATTCCGGCCAGCGTGAGCACGACTCCACCGATAAAGGTGCTCCAGCCCAGCGCCGAGCCGGCGTAGTACAAGGACACGAAGCTGACGCCCAGGCTGCTCACGCCGAGAAAAATGAGCAGCACTGAGAGCCACAGGGACGGTGGGGTCTGGTGAACGCCCCGCATGAAAGGACCGTTCTCAGGAAACATTCCCAGTCCGAAAGCCGAGTCGCGGTTCGACTTCGCCGAACCGTCGGAGTCGACCGCGCTGGCATCTTCGTCGTGTTGCTGGCTCATGTGTGGTCTCTACCCGCCAGCTACCAATCTCACCGCCTGAACGCGGAAAATCGCCGGTGGCATTTGCCCTACGCGGAGGAGAGCAGCGGCACCCAGGACAGATGAGGCGCCGGAGGCGCCGGTGCATTGGACGGAGTTGACGGAACGGAGTCGACTTCTACGCAGCGGTCGAGCTCATGACCTCAGGGGGCTTACCACCTGGATCGAACAGATCGGTGCCCGTCCCTCGATCTGGACGGTCCATCCCATGACAACGCCCTGATCGAGGGGACCGACGGGTCTTGCACGAACGACTGGGTCGACAGCCCCGACAGCCTCGACAGCCCCCGACAGCCCCGAATGGGACGACGTCGATGAGAGTGAGCTCGCGGTGCTGTTTGAGTTCCACGATTCAACGAGATCGGGGCTGACCGTCGCTTCGGCAAGATGCCACCAGCCTTCGGAGGGATTAGGTGACGACCGGGGCGGAGAGGAACGGACTAGGTGCTTCACCCGACATAAGGACATCATGCCGACCCTGATCCCGCCCACTGCCGTGCTGCGCGTCCGCTGCGTCGTCGGGGCAGTTGCAGTGGCAGTGCTCGCCCTCGCCGCTGGTTGTTCGACTGGCAGCGCCCCCGCCTCCGGTGCCGCCGCGACGGCCAGCAGCTCCGCGCCGGCTGGCGGCCTCGGCTCGGCCGGCGCAGCGACATCGCTGCAGCAGCAGTACGAGCAGGTGATCCGGCAGGTGCTGCCGTCCGTGGTGGAGATCCGCACCAACGTCGGGTTGGGGTCGGGCATCATCTTCGACGACAGCGGCGACATCGTGACCAACGACCACGTCGTGGGCAGCGCCACGTCGTTCCAGGTGCTCACGGCCGGGTCGGCGTCGGCCCGCACCGCCTCGCTGGTCGGCACCTTCCCGCAGGGCGACCTTGCGGTGATCAAAGTTCAAGACGCCTCCGGGCTCCGCAAGGCGACCTTCGCCGACTCGAGCACGCTCCAGCTCGGCACGATCGTGCTGGCCATGGGCAACCCGCTGGGGCTCGCCAGCAGCGTCAGCGACGGCATCGTCTCCGCTGTTGGGCGAACGCTGACCGAGCCACAGACCGCCGGCTCCCCCGGCGCCACGCTGCCCAACTCGATCCAGACCTCCGCCGCGATCAACCCGGGCAACAGCGGAGGCGCCCTGGTGAACCTGCAGGGTCAGGTGATCGGGATCCCGACCTTGGCCGGACAGCAGCAGAACGGCGCAGCGCCAGGTATCGGTTTCGCGATCCCGTCCAGCACCGTCACCCGGATCGCGCCGCAGCTGATCAAAGACGGCAAGGTCACTGACAGCGGGCGCGCCGCGCTCGGGATCACCGCGACCTCGGTTGCCGACCAGCAGGGCAACAGCGTCGGAGCTGGCATTGTCGCGGTGACCGCCGGCGGCGGTGCGGCCAAGGCCGGGCTGCAGCGTGGCGACGTGATCACCAAGGTGGCTGGCAGCGTCGTGACCTCGGTACAGCAGCTATCCACCGTGCTGGCCGGGCTGACCGTCGGCAAGGCCGTACCGGTGGTGGTGCAGCGCAACGGCAAGGAGCTGACCGTGCAGGTCACGCTAGGCCAGCTGGGGTCCACCGGCTGACGGCCGCTGGCGGAATCACGACGCCGCTGCCCGCACGCGATCGGTCGACCCCTCGCGCACGGAGCGTGCATGCAAGACCGTCGAGACCTGGGCTCCGCTCGGCTGGGCCAGAGACCGGACGGGTCTAGCTTGAGGTGAAACTGCGACAGGACGGTGTCGGCCCCGGCGAAACGACGGCGGTGGCTGCAGGGCGATCAGGGGCTCGCTGATCGGTGAACGCTGGCCGCGCCGATCGCCTCGGCGAGCGCGGCGCGGACTTTGCTCCAGGCCAGAGGTCACGTTGGCGCCCAGGTGGACTCGCAGGGCACGCCGGCCGCGTGCGCCGAGTACCTGCAGGTCGCTGCTGGCCGCGGCTTGTTTCACCACCCAGAAGGTGTAGCGGTGCCCGGGGACGGTCACCTCGACAGCGTCGTCGCAGGTGATCTGGAGGAAGATCCAGGTGTTGGGGCCGCCCTTGTAGGTCTGGCCGGTGGAGTGCTGGAAGCGGGGCCCGAACCCGACGCAGGTGGCTACCTGACGGGCGTCCCGAACGAGCGTGCGCATCTCCGTGAGAATCGCCTCGTGCGCGGGCGTCATCTGCACGTACGCGAGCAGCGCCACGTAGTCGCCTGTAGTAACCCGATCGAGTTGCGCCTTGAGGTAGGAGACCAGGCCAGGTTGACCGCTGAGGACAGCTCGGCGCTGTTGCGCTCGTCGGCGTAGAGCTTGATGCCTTGTTCCTCCCACAGCGGTGGCAGTTCGGGCAGGGAACCGCCCTGGTCGTAACGGTCGGTGAGCTGCCGGGCAACGACCTTGGCCTCTTCGACGTCGGGCTGGTCGAAGGGGTCGATGCCGATGATCGAGCCAGCCACAGCGGTAGCGAACTCCCAGCGGAAGAACTCTCCGCCGATGTCGTAGACGTCGGAAAGCTCGATGCGCACGACTGGATGCCCGGCCTCTTCGAGCGCCGTAATCTTGGCAGCTTGCTCCGCGTCGTCGTCGCCGGTAAGCGCGATGTAGCAGAACAGCCGGTCGGTGCGGTAGGCCAAAGGCTGGCCGATCGGCTCCTTGTCGACCGGGACCACGCCTTTGCCCTGTTCGCCCGTGGACTCGGCCAGGAGCTGCTCGAGCCAGGCGCCCAGCTGGGCCACGCTGGGGGAGGTGAGGAGGGTGACCTTGTCACGTCCGGCGTTCACGCAGGCGCCGATGACCGCCCCGAGCTGGAGCCCGGGGTTGTGGGCGGCGGGCACCGAAGGGGCACTGTGCCATCTTCTCCGCCGAGGACAAAAGTCGCTCGACGTCGACGCCGCACGCCGCGCCGGGTGCCATGCCGAAGTCCGACAGCGCCGAGTAGCGGCCGCCGATCGAGGGCACGCCGAAGAACACCGCCCGATACCCCTGCCGCTCGGCCAATCCTTGCAGGGGTGAGCCGGGATCGGTGATGGCGATGAAGTGCGAACCGGCCTCGTCCGCGCCGACGGCCTTGGTCATGCGGTCGTAGAAGTAGGCGGCGAAGATGTTGGGCTCCAACGTGCTGCCGGACTTGGAGGACACGAAGAACAGGGTGCGGGACAGGTCGACGCCCTCCTCTATGGCTCTGACCTGTGCGGGGTCTGTCGAATCAAGCACGAGAAGCCGAGGCAGACCCTTGCGGGCGGCAAAGCTGTGCGCCAGTACGTCCGGGCACAGGCTCGACCCCCCATGCCGAGCACCACCGCGTGGGCGAAACCGGCCTCGCGTACCTGTTCGGTCAGTGCCTGGAAGCGGTGGTCGTGCGCTGCCTGGTCCAGCGCGACCCCGAGCCAACCCAACCAGGCCCCTTCGCCGCTGCCGGTCCACTCCGTGTCGTCGTTGGACCAGATCCGGGCCACCTTGCCGGTCGAGCGCCACGCGGTCGATGCTCCCATCGACATGGTCGGCCAGGTCCTTCGGAAGTGACGTACGCAGCCGGCACGGCTTCTGTCGGTCAGCGTCACCGGCGAGGGCGCGTTCCACGGAGGACAGCAGATCGCGGAACGCGGTGGCGAACTTCTCCACTCCGTCGGCCACCAGCTGGGCGAGTACTTCGGAGAGCTCGACCCCGTGACCTGGAAGGCTGTCCAAAACGGCGTGCGCGCCTGCCACGTCGACTTCAAGGCTGGGGCGAACGGTGCCGTGGGCGGCGAAGGCCTCGAAGGTGGCTGGCGGCACAGTGTCGACAGTGTCGGGACCCAACAGCGCCTCCACGTACAGCAGCTCGGGCAGGGCCGGGTTCTTGACACTGGTCGAGGCCCACAGCAAGCGCTGGTTGCGGGCTCCTTGTTGTGCGAGTGCGTTCCAACGTGTGCCTGAGAACAACGTGCGGGATGCGGCGTAGACGATCTTGGCGTTGGCGATGGCGACTTTGCCCGCATACGAGCGGTCCAGGTGGGGCTCGACTGCTGAGTCGAGGCGGGATACGAAGATGCTCGCCACCGAGGCGATTCCCGCGATGCCGACGCCGGCGGCGACGCGGTCCTCAAGGCCCGCCAGGTATGCCTGGACGGTGGACTCGTACGCGGCGAGACCGAACAGCAAGGTGACGTTCACGTTGATACCGGCGCCGATGAGCGCTCGGATAGCTGGGATGCCTGCTTCGGTGCCCGGCACCTTCACCATCAAGTTGGGCCGGTCGACAGCACCCCACAGCCGCTTGGCTTCGGCCACGGTGGCGGCGGTGTCATGGGCGAGCGCGGGGGGGGGACCTCCATGCTCACGTACCTGTCGTCTCCGCCGCTCTCGTCGTAGACGGGGCGGAAGATGTCGGCTGCGGCGCGGATGTCGCCGATGGCCAAGGACTCGTAGACAGACCTGGCGTCGGTCGGACCCGAGCGGCGCAGCTCGGCGATGGCGTCGCTGTAGTCGCTCGATCCACCGATGGCCGCGTCGAAGATCGACGGGTTGGAGGTCATGCCCCCAAGCCCTGCTTCTTCACCATATGCTCGAGCTCGCCGGAGGTGAGCAGCGAGCGGCGGATGCCGTCGTACCAGATACTATGGCCGACAGCGAGAGCCTGCTGGATCGGGTTGGTCATGGGGGTGTCCTCCGTGGTTCGATCTGGCGGGACGATGAACGTTTCTGTTCTGCTATCGGGTGGCGGATGAGCCGGTCAGTCCGGCAAGGCTGCTCGCGAGCTCTTCCTGTCGGTCGGCCAACCTGGGCGAGCTGATGCGACGGCGGCGGTGCCGGGTGGTGAAACACGGTCTGTTCCCGACCCTCCCGGTGAGCGAGATTCTCATCGGCCAAGTTCACGAGGTCCTCGCCGCCGGCGAAACGACTGCCGGTGCCTGGTGCCTGCGGCTGGATCCAGCCGGTCGCATGGTCGAGTGCCCGTTCACGAGAGTTCGCCTGGTGAGAGACCTGGGAAGGGTTCTCGTAGTGAGGTCAGAACGTGGGCGCCACCGGCCACTTTGAGCTCATCGATCAAGTAGTGGCCACTGGCGCCCCCACCGACACCGCACCCAACGAGTTGGCCGCCTTCATGTCGTGGGGGTATCACCCACGACGAAGACCTCGCAGGCGCTGAGTTCGTCGCGCAATCGAGCGGCTTTGTCGATGGCAAGGCCGGTGAGCTCGGTCCGGTCGGGTGAGTCCGAGCCGTAGGCGCCGAAGACGAAGAACCGGTTCAGGTTGGCCGGTATGAGCTTGGTGCGTGCCGCGCCTTCCATGGCACCAGAGACGAGGCCGAGTACGACGCCAGCATCCCCCAGACGTGAAAGGACCTCCTCTACTCCGGGGAGCACCCGGTAGCCCTCGGAGACCTCGATGTCCTCGGCCAGATGCAGCAGGTACCGGGCGTAGAGCCGGCTGAGCTCGTCGTCGGTCGGGTCGCGGTGCAGGACAGCGTTGAAGGTGGCTCGGGCCACCTGCGGGTCGGTCTCGCCCGATGAGCTGTGCTGGCCGATGTCGCGGCTGCGACATCCCTCAGATTGGCTTGCATGTGCCGGTCACCTGCCGCGTCGTCGCGCTGTTCGGCGGCCTCGTCACGCTCCTTGCCCTCAAGGTCCCTGGCCTCAGGAGAGTTCAGTTCTGGGGGGCTCTCCGGCGTGAGGTCACGTCGACTGACCGTCATGGCGCGAGTCGCCAGGCACGTTTCGGCCCGTCAAAGCAGGGGTCAAGGCCGCGCTCGCCGGCAATGCCCGGCAAGCGCCGCAACGCCCTCCGGCAGGGGGACTTCACGGTACCCACCGGGGAGGTCCATGAGCGAGGCGATCTTGGCCATGCTGGAGCGGCCCCAGTGGGACAGCATCGGGCAGCGGCGTTGCCCTCAGGCAGTTCCCGCTGCAGCGCGACCGTCTGCTCTCCCAGCAGGGCGCGGTAGGCGTTGGCTTCGAGGTTGTCGTCGGCAGGTAGGTCGGGCCTGGCGTAGGTCGGGCGTGGG
>JAYTHM010000012.1:0-2164 GCA_043732645.1 Frankiales bacterium | reverse complement strand
TCCCTGATTGGGACGGACGGTCTTGAAGGTGCGGTCCTTGGCGGCGGTTAGACGCATGCCGCGAGCGCCCGACTCGCGGCAAAGTCGGACGTTCTTGTGCCGATCAATTGTGGGCTTCCGAAGTTCGACCCGAAGCTCTGGCTGGCCTGATCATCGTTCTCAGATGGCCGCAGGGCGCTGACGGCAACACCGGTCCCGCTCGTCCCGCTCACCCATGTCGGAGAGATGAGGACCAGTGGCTCAGGCCCGGTTTGGCTCGGGCTGTTGTTGTCACGTGACCGATCGTCGACCGGGACATTGAGCTTGTCTCAGAAGCGGTCCGGTCATCGTTCCGTTTGCGGTCCGTGCTGAAGCCGGCGGGGTTGGCGTCGAATGAGTGAATCGTCGCCGATCGGCTTCTGAGAGTGCACTGATGCCTCAACTGGCCGGCCTGCCCTCGGCCTGGTGGCCTGGCGCCAGGCCACCAGGCTTGGGCCGTGAACTTGATGCTGGCGATCTTGCCCTGGACGGCGTCGTGGTCGGCCGGCTCAGGAAATGGTTGCGGGCTCATAGATATAGTCGGCCGAATCGACGACGAAGGGGTTGACGTGTCTCGACTTCAAAGATTGGTCCCGGAGACCCTTGATGACCAGCAGAGGACTCTCTACGAGCTGATCAGCACCGGACCCCGGGCTGCGGGGCCACAAGCGTTCCGCCTCGTCGGCGACGATGGTGCCCTCGAAGGTCCGTTCAACGCCATGCTCCTGTGCCCCATCCTGGGGACGGCCCTGCAGGCGCTCGGCGCAGCCCTCAGGTACCGCACCTCCCTGTCGGACCGTGCGCGTGAGATGGCCATCCTCGCCGTAGCGGCGCACGAGAACAGCGCGTTCGAGTGGCACGCCCACCAAGCGATAGGTCGCCTGATGGGACTGACAGATAAGGACTTTGCGGCGATCCATGCCGGACTCGTACCGGCCAACGCGAACGACGTGGAGCGCGTTGTCGTCGACGTGACATTCCGCATCCTGCGTGAAGGAGACCTCGACGACCCAGGCTTCGAGAACGCCGTCGCCTCCTTGCGCACCGAGGGCCTGCAGGAGCTCATGACCCTCGTGGGCTATTACCACCTGCTGGCGCTGCAGCTGCGGCTGTTCCGGGTCGGCGCCCCCACCTGAGCCGGCCCCGCCGCACGCGCGTCTATCCGGCAGGGGGGTGGCATCGGCGGGAGGTGGCGACGACTCTCAGGCTGGCGGGTTCCGCTCAGAAGTGGCCGTACCTCATAAATGGTCGTACATTAATGGCATCATGTGCGGCCAAATGAGCGTTCAGGAACGTGCGATGGACCAGGCCCGGACAAGAGTGTCGAGTTGGCACCGGGAACCGCCCTGTTGCGGATAGACCGCGTCTACTCGCACACCGCCGGCGAGCTGGTCGAGTTGGCCGTGAGCCACTTCCATCCCGACCGCTACTCCTATCGGGTTCGGTTGCGTCGCCATGTCATCTAGCGCGCCTGCGCGTGATCCAGCGCAGCGCATCCTGGAGGGCCTCACCGTCGTCTCGATCGAGCAGGCCGTGGCAGCCCCGTTTGCCACCCGTCAGCTCGCCGACCTCGGTGCCCGCGTCATCAAGGTGGAACGCCCGGGTCTGGGCGACTTCGCACGTGACTATGACGAGATGGTCAGGGGAATGTCCTCTCACTTCGTTTGGCTCAACCGGTCCAAGGAGTCGATCGCCCTCGACCTCAAGACCGAGGACGGTCGCCGCGCGATGCTGGCACTGGTCGCGAGGGCGGATGTGTTCGTGCAGAATCTCGCCCCCGGCGCGGCCGAGCGGCTCGGTCTGGGCGCCGCGGATCTGCGTGCCAAGCATCCTGGCCTGATCCACGTCTCGATCTCGGGCTACGGCCCGGGCGGTCCGTACACGAAGAAGAAGGCCTATGACCTGCTCGTGCAGTGTGAGGCGGGGCTGGTCTCGATCACCGGATCGCCCGACGAGCCAGCCAAGGTCGGCATCTCGGTGGCAGACATTGCCGCTGGCATGTACGCGTATACCGGTGTGTTGACTGCGCTGCTGCGCAAGGGCCGCACCGGGGAGGGTGCGACCGTGGAGATCTCGATGCTGGAGTCTCTTGGGGAGTGGATGGGTTTCCCGATGTACTACGCCTGGTACGGCGGTCAGTCCCCGG
>JAYTHM010000011.1:0-2165 GCA_043732645.1 Frankiales bacterium | reverse complement strand
GTTTCTCGTCTGGGACGTGTTCTCCGCGGCATGGGCTCCCATTGACGAGGCGCTGGCCTCGGTCCACGAAGGCAAGGGCGGGTTGGGAACGGCAGCAGGTTATGGCGTGCTGTTCGCGGCCGGGTTGTCCGTCGGCCTGCTCTCGCTGGTCTACTACGAGAGCTGGATGACTCGGCAGTTCGCGAGGGCTCAGCAAGCCAGGAGCGGTGAACGACCCTATGGCCCTGGCGCTGCCGCCGTCGATGAGCTCAAGGCGCGACGTCCCAGCCGGATCGCCTCGTGGTCTGCCGCCCAACGACTGTCGCTGCTCATTGCCGTCGGTATCGGCCTGCACAACTTCGCCGAGGGTCTGGCCATAGGTCAGTCAGCGGCCAGCGGTGAGCTGGCGCTGGCCCTGCTGCTGGTCATCGGCTTCGGCCTGCACAACGCGACTGAGGGGTTCGGCATCGTGGCTCCTCTCGCCGGCGACGTCGACCACGAGGGCAACCTGCGTCGGCCGAGCTGGAAGTTCCTTCTTTCCATGGGCGCCATCGGTGGCGGTCCCACCTTCGTGGGAACGATCATCGGCCACGGGTTCACCAACGAGGCGGTCAGCGTCGTCTTCCTGACCCTGGCCGCCGGGTCGATCGTGTATGTCGTAACGCAGCTGGTCAACGTCGCGGCCAAGACGCGTCGACCGGATCTGCTCGCCTACGGGCTGCTCCTCGGGCTGGTGGCCGGCTTCCTCACCGACGGCATCGTGACGGCAGCTGGGGTCTGACCGTTCGGTTCGCTTCTCGAGCCCGCTATGCCGACGGAACATCACGTAGAGGACTGCCGAAAGGGCTGTGATCACCACGGTGCTGCAGATCACGCCCGAGCGCTACCGGGGGTAGGCCACGTTCTGGCCGAACCATCCCGTCACCGCCGTGGGCACTGCGATGACCGCCGCCCGAACCGGTGAGCTTCTTCATCACCGTGTTCAGTCGCGCATGCTGCAAGGCGAGGTTGGTCTCTAAGACGGTGGTGACCATGTCTCGCAGCGACTCGGTCCCCTCCGAGGCGCGCAGGACGTGGTCGTCAAGGTCGGCGTACCAACGGTCCAGGTCTCCGCCGTGCGCGGTGTCGTCGGCATGTGAGCAGGTCGGCGTTGTCCTCTCAACCCTCCACCACCTGGTTCATGTCGAATCGGTTGTCGGAACGCACCGTCACGACGCCGTTGGGCAGGACGAAGGCCGAGACGCGGGTGAGCTGGAGCCGGGATGCGAGAACGTCGAGCCCCGGCCCCCCTCCAGCCTCCACACTCGTCACGTATGCGGTGACAACAGTATGTGTGGCGTGGCGGGCGCGTGGCCTTCGGCCGCTCACCAGCTGCAATGGCATCCTCGGCCTAGAGCCGGCCTTGCCGCTCGGGTGGGTGGCTGACTTATCGGTCACGCTGCGGGGTTGAGCACCATGGCACAGTACGTCGTGATCTTGCCTTGCTCCTCCCGCCGCGCTGGCCGGGTTACGGAACGCGACTGACTCGTCCGCTACCTGGTGCTTGCAAGCGGTGCGCAACTCGAATGCTGCAGGGCCGTGGGCGTGAGGACCCACAGCTGTCAACGTGTCGCTCTCGGCATCCTTCGTAGCGTCCACAGCGTCGTTGGTTGCGTCCGCGTTCTCGCTTGGACTCCGCCAGGTGCGCCGATGGAGGCCTGCGCGAGGTTCTGCAACCGGGGGCAGGACTCCGTTGTACGCCGCGACTCCTACTGCTCCGAAGCTGACTGCACCCGCAGCCGGTGCGGCGAGCCGCCTGGCTCCACGGCCCGTGCGGGAACATTCTCGACCTCCGACAGGGCCGGCAAATCTGATCCGGCTCAGCGCGAGGGCTGAGGCAGCTGGCACTTGATCTTGGGGTTGACCCCCAGATAGTTCAGCGGTCCGGCCACGATGGTGACGCTAATCGTTGCGACCCCTGCGCAGTTCTGCGCCGACGAGCCGTAATAGCCTCTCTGGCCGGCCGCTACAGCACCGATTACAAGCCAGATCACGACCAAGAGCCCGACAATCCTCATGTGCTAGTAGTTACCCACGAGCACGGGAACGTAAACCACCAGTGAGTCGTCGAGCGTGCCGGTGTCGCCTGGGACCAAGAGTTCGGCATTATGAGACTGTGACCCAGACCTCGCCTGCACCCACGGAAG
>JAYTHM010000010.1:0-7444 GCA_043732645.1 Frankiales bacterium | reverse complement strand
CCAGCAGCTTCGACGGCCCGGTCGGTGGAGCGGGACCCCAGGACCACGCGGTGGCCGGCGAGGGCAAAACGCCGGGCCAGGCCCCGGCCCTGCTCTCCGGTGCCGCCGAGGACAGCGACGACGAGCTGGTCAACATCAGTCATGGGCAGGAGTCTGGCAGCCCGTGCCGGACGCCTGACATGCGGGAGGGGCTCGCTGCCTTGCCCGCTTGCTGCGTCATCGCTGTGAACCCGACGAGCCCACGCGGTGTGGCCGCAGCGGCTGTGGTGCGGTTCCTGGCTGGCGTGGCCCCGTAGGTCGCGGCCCCGACAGCCGTCAGACAGGCCCGGCGTCGACAGGGTCAGGCCAGCCGGAAACGGACCGACCACGTGAGCGGGTCGGCCTGGGTCAGGACGATGTCGACGGTCTGCCCCAGCGGGAGCATCTGGCCGTCGAGCTTGCCCCGCACCGCCGGGTCGGTGATCTGGACGGTGCCGCCGTGGTGATCGGCCTCCACGACCACGCCATGGAAGCCCTGGCCCACCCGGTGCTGCAGGACCATGGCCTCGGCGAGGTCGACGACGGCCCGATCGAGGGCGTGCGCCCGGTGGTCGGCCGTGGCCATCTCGGCCGGAAGGGCCGGCAGCGCCTGCCTGGCCCAGGAGGGGATCTCGGTGCCGGCACACAGGGCGAGGCAGACCTCCCCGACGTACCGGGCGGCGAGGCGGCGCAGTGGGGCCATGCAGTGGGCGTAGGGCACAGCGACGGCGCTGTGCGTGTGCAGCTCCAGCGGCGTCCCGTCGAAGGCGGTGTACACCGCACCGCGCAGCAGCCTGGTCGCAAGCGTCAGGAGCGCTGCGGCCGCCGGCTGGGACGGGTCGAGACCGCTCAGGACGTCGCCGTACGCCGTACCCTCGGGCCAGGCCACCCCCAGCGCCAGGGCACTGCGGCGCAGGCTGTCCACCGACTGCGGGTCCGGCGCGGGAAGAGTGCGCAGCAGGCCTACCCCGCCATCGAGCATGACCTTGGCAGCAGCCATCCCGGTGAGCAGGCTGAGCTGGGCGTTCCACTGCTTGCACGGCAGCTGCGCCCGGTAGGTGAGGTTCCCGTCGGTGTCGACCTCCTGCTCCGGAGTGGGGAGGTCGACGGCGTCGCGTCGACGGGCATCGGCTTGCCGGAGCTGGCCGATCTCTTTGAGCAGCTGCAGGTCTGGCGTTGCCGACCCGTCGTCGATCATCGCCTGCACGCCCGGGTAGTCGAGCTTGCGCCGGCTCCGGATGACGGCCCTGCGCACGTCGGTGTGCTGCAGCACCGCTTCGGTGTCCAAGGGCAGCGCCCACACGAGTGCGGGCCGGTCCTGGTCGGCGAGCAGGCTGGCCCGGTCCTCACACAGCACGGGGGGGCAGCGGCGAGCGCTGGTCCGGTGCGTAAAGGGTCTCGCCGCGCAGGTGCGCCTCCACGTCGATGGCGCCCTCGAGGCGGCGAAGGCGGCGACGTCGGCGATCGCATAGAGCACCTGGTAACCGGTCTCGGTCCTACTCAGCGCCATCGCCTGGTCGAGGTCGGTGCTGCCGACCGGATCGATCGTGAGGAACGAGACGTTCCGAAGGTCGTGCTCGGGCAGCTGCGGGCGGACCGCGTCGGCCTCGGCGAGGACGTCGGGCGGGAAGTCCCCCGGCACCTGCAGCTCGGCGCGCAGCGCGTCCCAACCGGGGATCGCCGTCGGCAGGTGGACGCGGGTGCTCGGCACGCCCGGACTCTACGGGCCACATACCTGTGATGATGGCCCGATGCGAGCCCTGGTCTTCGACGTGTACGGCGGACCCCTCACCGTCCGGGAGGTCCCCGACCCGGTCGTCCCCACCGGAGGGGTCGTCGTCCGGGTCGGCGCGAGCGGGATCTGCCGCAGCGACTGGCACGGCTGGCAGGGCCATGACCGGTCGATCGCGCTCCCCCACGTGCCGGGGCACGAGCTGGCCGGGACCGTCGAGTCGGTCGGGTCGGGGGTCACCCGATGGGCCATCGGCGACCGCGTAACCGTGCCCTTCGTCAACGCCTGCGGGCGCTGTCCCCGTTGCACCGCCGGTCAGCAGCAGGTCTGCGACGACCAGCGCCAGCCAGGCTTCACACACTGGGGGTCGTTCGCGGAGCTGGTCGCCATCGATGCCGCCGACGTCAACCTGGTGCGCCTGCCCGACGACCTGCCGTTCGCGGTGGCGGCGAGCCTGGGGTGCCGCTACGCGACGGCGTACCGGGCGGTGGTGCAGGTCGGTCGGGTACGTGCAGGTGAGTACGTTGCCGTGCACGGGGTCGGTGGACTGGGTCTGTCGGCGGTACAGGTCGCTCTCACCTCTGGTGCCCAGGTGGTGGCCGTCGACGTCAACCCACGAGCTCTTTCACTGGCCGCGTCGATGGGCGCCAAGGTCGTCCACGGACCGCATGTCCCGGAGCAGGTTCATGCCCTGACGGGCGGCGGGGCGCACCTGTCGCTGGACGCCTTCGGCAGCCAGCAGACCTGCTTCGACTCGGTCCTGTGCCTGCGGCCGCAGGGCAGGCACGTGCAAGTGGGGCTGCTGCCAGAGGACCCGATCGTGCCGATGGGCCACGTCCTCGCGCTCGAGCTGCAGCTCCTCGGCAGCCATGGGATGGCTGCACACGCCTACCCGGAGCTGCTGGCCTTGGTGCGGTCCGGACGACTGCGACCGCACGACCTGCTCACCCGGGAACTATCGCTCGACGAGGCCGCCGAAGCCCTCGCGACGGTCGGGGAGCCGGGCGGGATCTCAGTGGTCACCCGCTTCAGCTGACGTCCTTACCCTTAGGGGAAGCCCGCTTGCAGGAAGCCTCGTGGAGGGGAGTCAGCCATGGACGTGCTCGCAGCCGAGCGGGAGCACTTGGCCCGCGCCCGCTCCGACCTCAAACGAATGCGGGAGGGCACCGCCACGCTGCTCGACAGCCAGAAGCAGTGGGGCAACGACGAGCTGACCACACGCGCCTTGGCCGCCTCACTGGCCCGCCGTTACGACCAGCTGCTCGACGACGGGGTGACCCCGCTGTTCTTCGGGCGCCTCGACTACCTGCCGACCGTGCAGGAGGGCGAGGTGTTCCACGTCGGTCGCCGACACGTCACCGGGTCCGACGGCACCCCCGTCGTCGTCGACTGGCGCGCTCCGGTGTCCGAGCCCTTCTACCAGGCCTCGGCCTCGGAGCCGTTGGGAGTGCGCCTGCGCCGCCGCTTCGGCTTCCGGGACGGAGCGCTGACGGCCTTCGAGGATGACCGCCTCAACCAGCCGGCCGGCGTCAGCGTGCTGCTGGTCGAGGACATCGAGCGCCCGCGCAGTGGCCCGATGCGCGACATCGTCGCGACTATCCAGCCCGAGCAGGACGAGCTGGTCCGGGCCGGCCTGGAGCAGACCGTCGCGGTGCAGGGCGCCCCCGGCACCGGGAAGACGGCGGTCGGCCTGCACCGCGCGGCGTATCTGCTCTACGCGCACCGGCAGCGGCTGGCGACCGGGGTCCTCATCGTCGGCCCCAACCGCGCGTTCCTGTCCTACGTCCAGGAGGTGCTACCCGCGCTCGGCGAGGTGAAGGTCACCCAGAGCACGGTCGACGACCTGTGCCCGCCGGTGCGGGTGACGGTCACCGATGACCCGGCGGCGACGCTCAAGGGGGACGCCCGCCTTGCCACCGTTCTCGAGAAGGCGCTGTGGCAGCACGTGGTCCGGCCCACCGAACCCCTCGTCCACGTGTACGGCGCCCGCCGCTGGCGGGTCTACCCCGACCGGGTGCGCGAGCTCGAGCGGGCTGTCCGGGCCCGCAAGCTCGGCTGGGAGGCCGGCCGGGCCGCGTTGAGGGCGGCCCTCGCCGCCGTGGTCGTCCGGGCCAAGGAGGACGAGGGCATTGCCCAGGGCGGAAGCTCCGTCGAGAAGCTCGCCAAGAGCACGGCGGTGAAGGCCTACGTCGACGCGGCCTGGCCGCCGTTGAAGCCGACCGGCCTCGTGTCCCGCTTGCTCACCGACTCCGCCTTGCTCGAGGCCGCCTCCGCCGGGCTGCTCGATGCCGACGAATGGGCACTGCTTGTCAGGGAGCCGTCCGCACGACCGCGATGGTCCGCGGCGGACCTGCCGCTGCTCGACGAGGCGCGGCACCTGATCGAGCGCCAGCCCGGCTTCGCGCACGTCGTCCTCGACGAGGCCCAGGACCTGTCAGCCATGGCCCTGCGGGTGGTGGGGCGCAGGTGCGTCGCCGGCAGTGCGACCGTCCTCGGCGACCTCGCACAGGCCACCACCCCGTGGGCGCTGGGCTCGTGGGAGCTGGTGCTGGAGCACCTCGGCAAGCCCGACGGCGCCGTGCAGACTCTCACCATCGGCTACCGGGTGCCCCGGGAGGTCCTCGACCTCGCTAACCGGCTGCTCCCCACCATCGCACCCGGCCTCCCGCCCGCCTCCTCGTTGCGGCACGTCGTTGGGGCTCTGAGGGTCACCGACGGAGGCGTCAGCAACGTCCTCAGCGCCGTACAACGCCTGGTGGGTAGGGGATCTGTTGCCGTGGTCGTCCCGAGTGGCATCGACCGCTGGGCTGATGCGCTCGCCGCGGCGGGGGTTGCCTTTTCCGTCCTCACCGACGACGGTCTGACCGCACCCGTGACCGTCGCGCTCGCCTCAGCGGTCAAGGGCCTGGAGTTCGACCACGTCGTCCTCGTCCACCCTGTCGACCTGCCCCTGCGGGTGCTTTACGTCGCGATGACCCGCGCCGTGACGTCCCTCACGATCGTCGGCCCGCTACCCCCGGAGCTCAGCTAAGAGCCCGGCCGGCAAAGGTGAGCTGGGCAGGTGCCGCATGCTGCCACCAGGTGACGTCGTGACCGCCGGGATTGAGGTCGTGCGCGGCGAAGTCGGCAGGACCGTCGAAGGCACCGGCCGCACTGCCCTTCCAGCGCGACCACAGCACAGCGGCAGCAGGTTCTGCAGCACCATTTGCTGCGGGTCGGTGCCGGTTTGCCGCGCGTGCCAGTAGCTGTGGTCACCGCCGTCGACTGACGCCAGCGCGCGGGGGCACGCCGGCCAAGATAGCGCCGGGCTGGAACCGGTCAAGGTGGTGGATTCCGAGTGTGTCGGCATGGTTGCTCCCCCGCCCGTGCAGGACCAGCAGCCTCGGCAGGGCCGCGTCCGCAGCCGACCTGGCCGGGGTAGGACGCCGACCAGCCGACCGGCCCAGCAGCAACCGGCGTCGGGAGATCAACCAAAGAAGACCTGAGCCTCGGCGTAGCGGTCGAGCGGGACCGTCTTGAGCTCGCGGGTCGCGTCGGCGAGCGGGACGCGCACGATGTCGGTGCCGCGCAGCGCGACCATCACGCCGCTGTCACCCTCGTGCACGGCGTCGATCGCGTGCAGCCCGAAGCGGGTCGCGAGAATCCGGTCGTAGGCCGTCGGGGTACCGCCGCGCTGCACGTGCCCGAGCACGGTCTGGCGCGACTCGAACCCGGTACGGGCCTCGATCTCCCGCTCCAGCACCGCCCCGATCCCACCGAGCCGCACGTGCCCGAACGCGTCGAGTTCCCCGGCCTGCAGCGCGAGCGTGCCTTCCGCCGGTTCCGCTCCCTCGGCGACCACGATGATCGGCGCGTAGTGCCGCTTGAAGCGCGCCGTCACGTACTCGCAGACGAGATCGATGTCGAACGGCCGCTCCGGGATGAGGATGACATTGGCCCCGCCGGCCAGGCCGGAGTGCAGCGCGATCCAGCCCGCGTGTCGTCCCATCACCTCGACGATGAGCGCCCGGTGGTGCGACTCGGCCGTGGTGTGCAGGCGATCGATCGCGTCCACGGCGATCTGGACGGCCGTGTCGAAGCCGAACGTGTAGTCGGTCGCACCCAGGTCGTTGTCGATGGTCTTCGGGACACCGACGACGTTGAGCCCGTGCTCCGCGAGCCGCGTCGCCACGCCGAGCGTGTCCTCACCGCCGATCACGATGAGCGCGTCGATCCCGAGCTCGCGGACGTTGGCCTCGATCCTCTCGACGCCGCCGTCCACCTTGATGGGGTTCGTGCGCGAGGACCCCAGGATGGTTCCGCCGCGAGGCAGGATCCCGCGCACCTGCGGTACGCCGAGCTCCATCGTCACGCCCTCGAGCGGACCCCGCCAGCCGTCTTGGAAACCCACGAAATCGTGGCCGTAGACCTCCACGCCCTTGCGCACCACGGCCCTGATCACCGCGTTGAGCCCCGGGCAGTCACCCCCACCAGTCAGTACACCGATCCGCATGCAGGCGACGCTAACGGGTCAAGGGCAAGCCGTCAGCGGTCGAAGCGAAGTCGTGCCCTTTCTTCGTCGTGCGGCGATCACCGCTGCCGTGGTGAGCGCTGCCCTGCTGGCCGGAGGGCCGCCGGCCGGCGCGGTCTCCCGCACCCAGCCGACGACTCCCCCGCTGACGGCCGCGGACCTGCCCCGTCTGACGGCCGAGCTCGCCACCGTCACCGCCCACGCCCGGCAGCTCAGCGACGCCCTCGACCAGGCGGCGGCCCGGGACGGTGGCCTGCGGGTCGCGTTCGGTCGCCTCGACCAGGCCCGCGTGCAGGCCCAGGACGCCCTCGACAGCCGGGCGCGGCAGGTCTACATCGCCTCGACGCCGAGTCCGGTCGGCGACTGGCAGACGATGTTTGCCGCCCCTGAGCTCAAGGAACTTGCCCGGCGCGGCGAACGCGCGGCCTTGACCGTCGACCAGGGCCTCGTCGATGCCGTGACGGTCCGCGCCGCCGGCTTCAAGGCCCTGCAGCGGCAGGCCAACGCTTTCCGGGCCCGGCTGCTCGTGCAGGCCGAGGCGGTTCTTGCCGACCAGGACCGTGCCCGGACGTTGCTCGCCCAGGCACAGGTCCTGGCTGACGGCGCGCACGCCGCCGAGGTGGCCCGTCAGCTCGCTGCTCAACGAACCGCCCTCGACGCGGTGTCCACCCAGGTCACGCTCGCTCTCACGCCGACCCAGTCGACCCGCTCGCACCAGGCCCTGACCAACCAGGCCGGCCTCATCACGCTGCTGGAGGCCACCGGCGGCGGCATCCCGGTCGGCTACGCCCGCAACGGCCAGGCCCTCACCGGCACCGCCTCCTGGTACGGCCCCGGGTTCGTGGGCCGCCCGACAGCCTCGGGGGCGCCGTACGACCCGGAGCGGTTGACCTGCGCCAACAAGGAGGTCCCTCTCGGGACGGTCCTGCACGTCAGTGCGAACGGCCTGTCGATCAACTGCCTCGTCAACGACCGCGGCCCCTACGTCGGTGACAGGATCCTCGACATGTCCCGTGCAGGCTCGCGGGCGCTGGGCTACTCCGGCTTGGCCCAGGTGACCGTCGAGGTCCTCGTCCCCGTGTGACGTCTTCAGCGGAACGAGTTCAGTGCGCCACCCCCCAGCCCACACCGCCGCATGGAGTGTCGTCGTCGGCTACGGAGCAAGGCGATCCTCGGAGGCGTCA
>JAYTHM010000009.1:0-7447 GCA_043732645.1 Frankiales bacterium | reverse complement strand
CGACGGTCTCTGGCAGGGATGCCACAGCGCCATCTCCTGCCGACCGAGGACGGGCTCGAGGCCTGGGTGCTGCAGCAGGACTGGCTCATCCTGGACCTCACGCTTGGTGTTGCCCACTGATGCTCCTTCCTGTGGCATGCGGGACGGGGTCGGTCCATCTGATCTCACCGGTCTGACGGTCCACGTACTGGGCATGTCCGCTGTCGAACCGGACCTCGTAGCGAGGGTTGCCGCGTGCGTCGACCTCCTCCTCGACGGCGTGATCCCACATCAGCCGGCGCTGGCGGTCGTACTCCACCGCTTTCCGCGCCGCCGTGTCCACCACTGCAAGCTCTTGGGCGACGGCATCGGCATGGAAGCGAGCTCTCCACCACAGCCCATCGTGATGGATGACGAGCCCCGCCCGAAGAAGATCCTTGAGGTGGCGGCGCACCGTGGATGTGCTCCGTCCCGTTAGCACCGATACCTGCATCGGCGTTAGACCCTCACCGCCCGGGGCGGCCCGGGGCACGCGACGCAGCTGTCCCACCGGATCTGGAGCATGCCGTGCGGTCCCCGCTCTCAGTCGAACGAGCCTGCAGCGACCGACCCGCACGCTCCACTCCCGCAGGACTGCGAACGTGTCCGACCTTGAGGCACCGAGACCACCCGCCCCGAACAACGGATGCACCGATGCACGCGAGAAGGCATCAATAGAAGTACCCACCGCCTTCCTTCCTTCTATTGATGACTCCTTGCGTGTCCACGACGGTGTAATGCGGTATGCCGTGGTTCCCTTCCTGCTGATCGAGATGATCCCGAGCGTCTCGAGACGGCCGAGGGCAACACTCACCGTCGACTGGTGGACGTCGATGTTGGTCCCGATGGTGCTGCGTTGGGACTCCCTGTTGACTATCCAGGATCCCGTCTGCTCGGCCCGCATGAGCAGGTGTCGCATCACCTTGACCTCGGTGTTGCCGGCAACACCGCGGGTCAAGCCCTGGCGGGTCCGGTTAAGGGCCTTGGCCCAAGCGATGTCGCAAGAGCAGGCAAGGTCAGCCTTACGCAGCGCACTCTTGCTTACCTTGGTGCGGGCTCCGTCGACCATGCGCTCGAAGTCCGCGAGCGATCCGGCCGGGTCCGTGTGCTGATCGGAGTAGGCCATCCCGATCTTGTCGACGGCCGCCTGGACGCCACGGTGCCCGAACCGATCGAGCCGGTGGAGTCGCATCAGGGGACCGAGCAGGTCCCGGTGGTGGACGTCTCCCTGGATCAGCAGCAGAGTTTTCTCCCGCACCTCCTGGACACGCAAGCACTCACCCTGCGCGACTGCCGGAGTGGCCCGTCGACCGGCGGCCGGTGGGGCGCCCTTGAGTGACGCCGGGTAGGGCCAGAGGGGAAGGTCGGTCAGGTTGCCCAGTAGCTCATAGGGGGCGTCTGTTAAGGGGTGCCGGGTGGGTGCTGCGTAGACCAGGCCGCCGTCACCCCTGACGTCAAGCCCAGGTGCGAGCCCTCCCCGGTTGCCCTGGCTGCAGGGGACCCGGCCCCCGGGGTGGCGGAAGTACAGGTGGAACGACACTCCACTGCCGGAGAGCATCACGCCCGCTCCGCGGCGGTCGAAGCCTTCAAGCTCCAAGCCGATCAGACTGTCCAGGCCGCCTTTGTCGACGTCAACGTCGAGGACGACCACGCCGGAGCAGGCACCTGTGCGGATGGCCACCTGCCAATCAGGGTGCTGGGAGTACCAGTCCTTGATGATCTGCGGATCCAACGTGGCCGCCCAGAAGCTGTGGCAAGTGTTCACCCCGCACCTGCAACTGTCCTTGCCGGGGCAACCGGCTCCCCTCTTGCACTTGGGGCAGGAGGCGATGGGCGTCCGGTTCTTCGAGACCGGAAACACGTGCAGGCCTTGCTGCGCGAATAGCAGGGTCTGCTCCATCAAGGCGAGGTGCGGATCGATGGGCTTCGGTTCCCGTGGCGTAGAGGCCTCGGGGCCACACTGGCCCTCGGGGCCCTGCGCCTCCCACGCGCCCGCCCTGTTGGCTTCCTTGGCGTCGTTGAACGCCCCGAGGGCCTCCTTGCGGACAGGCTGACCGTCGTCTGGGTTACTGAGAGCGGTCATCGGAGGTCACTGGGGTGTGTGGTGGGTCCCCCCGGTCCCTCCGATGCACCGCGTGCTGCAGGTTGGGTCTCGATCTTCCAGGCCGCGACGCTTCGGTGCGCGCCGCCTTGGCCGGGCCGGCCGTCATAGACGAGGCGAATAGGACCGAACCAGCGCTCCTTGACGCGGAAGTAGGCCTGCCCGAGCAGCGGGGGGTACTCCCGCTTGGAGCAGTCGTAGAGCTCCGGGGGGCACTCGGGGATGCTGTTGTCCCGAAGGCCCTGCACGACCTGCGCGACGGTGAAGCGCGTCCCGGCAGGGAACTGCCTGCTGACCGCCTGCAGGTGCTCTTGCCAGTAGGTGGTGGTGAAGTCGCTGTCGGTCCGCCAGCCAGCGGTGTTGCCCAGGAAGTCCGCGAGCCCTGCGTGGGCCAGGATCGAGCCGAGCAGCTGCTGCCACTGCTCGAAACTCCCGAAGGTCTCCGTCACTGGCGCGGGGGGCTGGCCCTCGGCGTACCAGGCACGGATCAGCGTCAGGGCCGCCTCGACCAGGGCCCTGCGGCGCTTTTGGGTCCAGCCACGCAGGTCAGGCTTGTCGAAGCCTCCACGCCGGTCGGGGTCTGCCTGAGTCGGTCACAGGGAGATCCGGTAGACCCGACGGGCCATGTCCCCCAGGACCTGCACCTGGTTGTGGGCCCAGTGATGACACTTGCCGGGGTGCAGATCACTGATGATGCGGCACGCGAGTACCTGGCCGACTACGCCCAGAAGCGCCACGTCACCGTGCGCCACTACGACTACAACGACCAGGCAACACTGCCGACCGGTAGCGACCGCGTGGAGATGGGTGACATCGCCCGCCTGGTGATCATCAATGCCCGACTGGCTGCCGAGGACGTTTACAAACTGCTGGAGCCAGTAGATGACGGGCTGTGGGCGGCTGTGCCACGCGGAGCGCAGTTCGAGACCCTGCCAGACGACCCCACCGGCGAGCGGCTCTACGACGATGCGAGCGCCCTCTACGCCGCCTTCCGAAAGCGACCGGGGATCGGGTCCACCAAGAGGACGAAGTTGCTCCACCTCAAGCGCCCTGGACTGTTCCCGATCATCGACTCGGTGGTGAAGTCTGCCTACGGCGACATCGCTCGCCAACTCTCCGGCCAGTTCGGGACCGACGAACCGATGTTCTGGGCGGCAGTGTGGCGGGATGCTCGCGCGAACGAGGCTGCCTTGGTCGCCATCCGCGAGTCCCTGGGTAACGGTGGGGAACGCCATGAGCGCGTCTTGTGCCTCCCGTTGCTCCGCCTGCACGACATCCTGGTGTGGTCACACTTCGCACCGTCCACGTCTGTCTGACCCGGCTGGCACGGTCACCGGGTGACTACCTCCGTCGCAGACCTGCTGACCGACCTGCCTGTCCCCGAGAGCCTTCGGCTGCCCGCCGGGGTATCGACTGGCCTTAGCGACTTGGACAGCCTGACCGACGGGATGCTGCCGGGGCTGTGGGTCGTCGGTGGCGACCACGGCGTCGGGCTCGGCATGTGGCTCACTCAACTCGCCGGGCAGGCTGCGGAGCATGACCTCAGCACGCACCTCCAGAGTCCACGCGACGATGAACGACGGGTGGTTGCCCGGCTGCTGGCAGCCCAAGCGAGAGTCCCTCTCCATCACCTCGAACACGACCAGGCACGACTGACCGACCAAGACCGTCACCGGATGGACGTGGCGGCGGAGCGGCTGTCTGCGAGCCCGCTGCTGCTGCGGCTGGGCGAACGGGCAGTTGCCCTCAGTGCTTGGAGCGTCGAGGCGGCTGGGGACGCCCGACTCCTCGTGGTCAACGACGCCAACCTGCTCAGCGAGTCGTTCATGAGCCTCGCTGATGACCTGCGTGCCGCTGCCGTGGCGCGTAACTGCACCGTGGTGCTCGGCTTGCCCCGTCATCAGGTCCAGAGCCGCGACAGCACCGTCAGCCAACCGTGGGACAGCGCGGCTGATGTCGCCATCGTCCTGGAACGCCCCGACACCCTCGACAACGAGTCCCCACGTGCAGGCGAGATCGATCTGTACGTCCTGCGCCACAGGAACGGGCCCGTCACTGTGATCTCCGCAGCGTTCCAGGCCCACTACGCAAGGATCGTGGACCTACAGCGCTAGCAGTAGCGCCCCACATTGAGCCGCCTGCACGGAGGGATCTCGTCGGAGACGGTGAGGCGGACCTTCTCGATGGACGCGCCGCGCGGCTACATCTCGTCTATCAGCGCGTAGTCAGACGCCAGCGTCACGCCCAGAACCTCGGTCACCGGCAACACCGTGGGCCGTCCAACGAAGCCACTACGGACGACGAGGGCGTCCCCGTCCACCTGAGCCGTGCCGAGGTAGGTGGCGTCCTCTGTCTCGATCACGACGAGTTGGCCGTTCGCCAGGTAGGTCACGGCGTAATGGTGGCAGGCGCAGCCACAGGACTGTCGGCTCTCGGTTCTACGGTGCGGCGGTGACGTAAGACGAGGCCATCGCCTGGTGCGAGGAGCACCGCGCTGATGTCATGTGCGACCGGCGAGCGCTACCCGACCATGTGCCTGGTGACCGTGTACGTCCGGCGTGACGGCCAGTCGATCAAGACTGAGGCGTTTGATGAAGGCGGGATGCTGGAAGCACTCGTGGTGGCCGTGGAGAAGCACATCGCGTTCCTCACGCAGGCGGAGCCACGCTCAAGCGAGAACAAGTGCCTCGCGCAAGCCCTCAGTGACCCTGGACTGATGCTCGGGCACCAACTTGACCGGCTGCTCCCGAATCCACGCGCACACCAGGTCGCCTCGGATGAAGACCACGCCGTCGTGGCTGACCTGCTTCTGAGGGAAGCCGCCCCAGACGACGACGACCGGGGTCACCCAGACGGCGATGCGCGTCTCGGCCTTGAGGGCCTTGTTAAGCCTGGTGGCCGCCGCTCGTTGGCGACCAGGAAGGAACTCGTAGACATGTGCTGGCAGGTCAGGGTCCTCATGCCGCCTGAGCGTGGGCAGGCCGTTCTCGATGGTGGTGATACCGGGCCACGACTTGCTGTCGAGCAGGAACACCCCTGAGGGCCCAACCAGCACATGATCGAAGTTGCCCTTGCCGTCTCCTCGCTTGTCGCGCAGGTCGTGCATAACCATCCAGCCTTGCTTGCTCAATGGGCGCAGTTCCTTGGCCGTCCACTCCTCGCCCTGAGCGCCGTCCTCCCAGTTGGTGATGTAGCCCGGCGGGAACTCGCGGATGCCGATCATCATGGCGATGGAGGCACCGGCGGCGAATCCGAAGCCCCACACCCAGCGGGGGTGGGCCGCGCTGTAGAGGCCGATGGGCAAGACGAGGAACAGAGCCAGCCCGGCGGAGAACAGCCAGAACCGGAGTCGGATCCTGCGCAGCCATGACTTGCGCATCGCCTCGTACTGACGTCGGGCACTAGACCCTGCGCGACCCATCCCCTTGGTGGCATGTGGGACAGGATCCGGCGTGGCAACCCCGCAGTCCCCGGATCCGGGTCTGAGCAGCGTTCCGCACAGTGGGCAGAAGGACTGGTCGGGGTGAGTCGGATGGCCGAGCGGACACCTGTCGCCCGCCACGGACAGCGGAGGCGTCGTCGGGTGACTCACATCAAGGGCGTCGGCATCCTGACCGTGCGACATGAGCACCGCCTCGGGCCGTTCGAGCCCTCGACGGTCACTCGCTCGGCGTCGACGACCTCACGGGCCGGTCGGTGACGAATGCGTTCTCGCTGTACCGGCTCCGTGACCTTCCGCAGCCCTCGACCAGGTAGGCACCAGCCCAGGCAGTGCGGAGGGCGGAAAGTTCTTCGCGTTGTGCGGCGTGGATGTACCAGCAGCCGGGGACGGATTCGGTGCGGCCGTAGTGGTCGCGGGGCCACTCGACGAACTCGGTGAGCAGGTTCCATTGCTCGGTGGCTTGGGTCTGGTCGAGATCGGTCCAGGCCACCGGCCGAAGCCCGAGCCCGGGCATCTCGGGGAGGCGCTCAGGGAGGTAGTCGACTTGGGCGCGAAGCAGCACGACCTGCTCGGTGACGGACGGGTTCATAGCGCGCTTGCGTTCCGGTTGGGGGTGAGGCTGCTGCCGATCTGGTGGGCGTGACGGTCAGAAGTAGCCCGTTCAGAACACAGGTGCCGCCCGACCCGAACGCTCGGCAGGGACCCATCGTGCACGGCTTGCTCCACGAGCCACCGGCTGATGCCGAGCAGCGCGGTGGTCTCGGCAACGCTCAACGTCGGCCGTTCGTCAGTGCTCATGTTCGCTCCTTGTGCTGCGACGCGTACGCGTTGCACCGGGGATCGGTCCGGCCGCTGTTGGTGTCGGACGGTGTGCAGTTCGCGGCTGCGCTACTGCGTTGGGCTTCCAGCTGTAGAAGGTGTTGCACCAGCCGCTGTCGGCTGGCATCGCAGAAGGCCGGCTCGGGTTCGTCGGCGCTTGTAGCCATGTGCTGACTGTGCTTCCGGACCCTCGCCGACACTCTCGCCGGAACTGTCGCGCACCCTCCCCGGTGCGACCTTCACCCCTCACCGGCCCGAAGGCTGCCGTGCGGGAGGTGGACTTGCCGGCAGGCTTCCGGACGGAGTGCGATGGCCTGGTGCCCGCTATCACTGCAGCGCCTGACCGTGTGCGGCGTAGAAGGCGAGTGGGTCGACTGGGCTGTCGCCGGGTCGGGTTTCGAAGTGCAGGTGCGGTCCGGTGCTGTGGCCTTCGTTGCCGCTGTAGGCGATGAGCTGGCCGGCTTGCACGGCCTGGCTGAGCATCCCTGCGACCCTCGATGACCCGCCCCGCCGCAGCGAGGAAGTCCGAGGCCGCCCAGGCCGCGTCCGCCGCGGCTGCCGGGTTGCTCAAGGCGCTGGCCGCGATGTGCTCGCTGGCCCGCGCAGCTGCCAAGCTCGCCTGCTTCCAGATCTGCAGCCGCTCCGTCGCGGTCAGGCCGAACCGGTCGGTCCGGACCTGCCGATCCCGAGGTCCCGCGGCGCCACCTGAGGCCGCTCTGCCGGCCGCGGCGGCGACCGGCCCGATGCTGCCCGCGGCCGCTTCGGGTCCGCTCCAGCGGCGCTGCAGCCGCGGCAGGGTCAGGTCCGCCGCAAGCTGACCGCCGCCGAAGTAGACCGGTGTCTGGCCCGTGCCGTAGCGGTCGGGCAGGGCGACGGCGTAGCCGGTGACCTCACCGGCGTTCCGATCGCTCATCCGTTCCCGCACCAGCAGCCCGTCGGCCCGCAACCGCCCGAAGAACTCAGCCTGCGAGCTCGCGCCGGCCGTGGCGGCCCGGACCTGCCGACGCAGGACCTCCCGGTCCGGGGCGACCGGGCCCCGGCGGCCCTCGATGGCGCGCCGGGTGCTG
>JAYTHM010000008.1:0-2169 GCA_043732645.1 Frankiales bacterium | reverse complement strand
GCTTGCGGCCCTTGCCCATGATCGTCAGCAGCTCGTAGCCGCTGTCGTAGTGCAGGTCAGTGACGTTGGCGCCGCACGCCTCACTGACGCGCAGCCCGAGCATCCCGAGAAGGGCGACCAGGGCGTGGGACTGCGGTCCGTCGTGCCGGGCAGCTGTCAGCAGCGCGGCGTACTCCAGTGGATGCAGCACGGTCCGGTGTTGGCCTTCCCAGGCGATCCGGGGCCGGGTGACGGCCAGGGTCGGGTCCGCGGGGACGTGACCGTCCAGGACGGCGTATTTGTAGAACCCGGCGACGGTCCCGAACCGGCGCCCGATCGTCGCTGGCGCCAGCCCTTGGGTTTCCATCTAGCGCAGGTACAGCTCCAGGTGCGGTCGCTGGGCCTCCAGCGGGGCGAGTTGGCGTTCGGCGCACCAACGCAGGAACGCGAGCATGTCTTGGCGGTGGGCCCGCAGGGTGAGGTCCCGGTGGCGCGCTAGGAAGCTCGCCACCGCGTAACTCGTCTGGTCCCACCGCTCACGCGCCGGCAGGAACTCCACACCCTCCACACCCTCCACCGCCGCAGGCCCCACATCGCTCGTCTCACTGTCCATCACGACCTCCGTCCGGAGGCGGCTACCGCAGTCAGGCCGGTCGGCCCGTCGCGGGCACCCCCAGCGAGCCTGCAACCACAGAGACCACCCGCGCGATAACGACGAACTACCTCGCTGCCAGCGGCGCGAGCTCCCGACGGAGAGCCGGCCCTATCCATTGCCGGTCGCGCGCCGTTACCCACTGGCTTGGTGTGGCCAGGGCCGACAGCTTGCCCGGCCCGCCGGGTTACGGTCACACCCGTGACGCGTTGTCTGGCCTGTGGCGCCAACCTGGTCAGCGCTAGGTGTCCGGCCTGCTCACCTGCGCCACCGCAGCCGCGCGAAAGTCGAGCCCCGGACCGGCAGCAGGAACTGGGCTGGCAGTTCTTCAAACGTCGCGGTTGGCGATACGCCGCTTTCGCCGTTCCGCCGTCTGTCGGATTTGTGATTTTCGAAGGAGTCACTGACGGGCTAGGACCCGCCGTCTTCCTTGGGCTCCCCACACTCGGCTACGTCGTCTACGGCATCTACGATTGGAAGCGCGAACGCGGGGAGAACCGCCGGGTAGTTTTCGCCTCCCGGGGTGAGTAGCCGGCCTTATCCTGCCGTCGTGACTGACTGGAAGCAGGACCGCATCGGCTCGGCACTTCGGGGCGAGAACCCGACTGTCTTGACAAGGCTGCCCGGCGGGTTCGCCGTCATGGGTGACCCCCAGTGGCTACCGGGCTACTGCGTCTTCCTGACCGACAACCCGGAGGCTGACCGCCTGTCGAACCTGTCGCGGGCCGCGCGCACTGCCTACCTGGACAGCATGGCCCTGCTTGGTTCCGCTGTGGAGCGAGCGTGCCTTGAGCGCGATTCGGCGTTCAGGCGGGTAAATCTCGAGATCCTGGGCAATGCTGACGCCTTCCTTCACGCCCACGTGTGGCCGCGCTACAACTGGGAGCCGCCCGACCTGGTGACCCGTCCGGTATGGCTTTACCCGGTCGAGAAGTGGCGCGATGAGTCAACTGCGCTTGGGCCTCAGCACGATGACCTGCGGGCGTCTATTACCGGTTATTTGAGACAGGGGTAGGTGCCGCTCCTGAGCGCGGAGCATCCTCATCGCTCAGGCCGGCTGGAAGACGGTGGCCGGCCCTATCCTCGCCTCATGTCGGACTCCACGTTTGCTGGCCTGCACCACGTTCAACTGGCGATCCCTGTCGGTAGCGAACAGAAGGCCCGCGACTTCTACGGCGGTGTGCTCGGCATGGAGGAGTTGGACAAGCCCCCGGTGCTGGCTGCCCGTGGTGGTTGTTGGTTCAGGGCAGGCGGCTGGGAGATCCACCTAGGCGTGGAGGAACCGTTCACGCCTGCCCGCAAGGCCCACCCAGGCGTCCTGGTCGAAGGCATCGACAGTCTTGAAGACCGGCTGGTAAGCGCTGGTGTGGTCGTGGTGTGGGACGACAGCTTTCCTGGGCACCGGCGTTTCTACGCTAGCGACCCGTACGGCAATCGCCTCGAGTTTCTTGAGCCGCTCGCCATGTAAGTGCCACTCTCGCCCGTACAAAGAGCATCCTTCTTCGTGGCCGGGAACCTGCCCCCTCTTCACCAGGTCG
>JAYTHM010000007.1:0-2169 GCA_043732645.1 Frankiales bacterium | reverse complement strand
CGGTCCCACCACCGCCTGACCAGCAGTGTGGCCGAACCGCCTGACCTGCCCCCACGCTCGACGCTGGGGCCCACGCCGTCGTCGGCGTGGCCTCAGTGCGTCGGGCGCCGCTCCCTGAGTACGGCTAGGAGCGTGGGTCCGAAAGGGCTATTCCGCTGCACGCACGCGGCTCCGAGAAGGGCTGGCGAGACTCCCTGCCGGAGGCTGGTCGTGCGGAGGCTGCCGCATACGAGTCTGGGTACTGGCCGGCACGATCTTCCAGGACACCCGCACGCCGCTGACGGTGTGGTTCGAGGCCGCCTGGCTGACGGCCGTCACCAAGAACGGCGTCAGCGCCGCGTCCCTGCAGCCACTGCTCGGCCTCGGCTCCTACGAGACCGCCTGGGCTATGTGCCACAAGCTGCGCACGGCTATGGGACGGACCTCGACGGACCTTCTTGGCGGCGACGTCAGGGTTGACGAAACCTTCCTCGGCGGTGTCAGAACAGGCGGGAAACGAGGCCGAGGTGCACCCGGCAAGGCCTACGTGGTGATCGCCGTCGAGTCCAAGGAGAAGTCATTCGGCCGCTGCCGGCTGCAGGTCGTGCCGAAGATCGACGCCGAGCATATTGGCCAATTTCTGCACCGCCACATCACGCCCGGCTCGGTCGTCATCAGCGACGCCCTGAGCTCCTACCCACCGGCGACCGCCGACACCTACGGGGACAAGCCCTTCAACATCAAGCGCTCCGGCCTGCGCGCCCACGAGGTCCTGCCTGGAGTCCACCGAGTGGCCAGCCTGCTCAAGGGATGGCTCGCCGGCACCCACCAGTCCGGTATCTCCGCTGAGATCCTGCAGGCCTACCTCAACGAGTTCACCTTCCGCTTCAACCGCCGACACTCACGCGCCCGCGGCCTGCTGTTCCTGCGCCTGCTCGAAGGCGCAGTCACGACCCCACCGACCACGAACAAGCAGCTCATCAAGGCTCCAGACCCGCATCCCGTACTGACGCCCCCGCCAACGCGGCCCGTCCGGCCGGAAAGCCCTGCTGCAGAGCCACTCGACCGCCCTTGGCGCAACCGCGACCGATCAGGGCTACTGCCGTGATCCGTATAGCCCTTAAAGGGTATTTAGGGGCAGATCGGGAGGTCTCGCACCCGGCCACCGAGGATCATGACTGCCACGAGGAATGGCCACGGACGGGAGGAGCTGGTGGGACGAAGAAGTTCCTGCATCAGGCTCGAGGTGCGGCCTCGATCGGGCGACCCATGTCCGCAACAAGTCGTTCGGCGCACCGAAGTGCCAACGCGCCGATGGTGGATGTCGGATTTCCGGCACCGCCGGTGACCATCGAACTGCCATCGCAGACGACAAGTCCGGGTGTGTCCCACACCCGATTCCATCTGTCCACGACGCCCTTCGTGGGATCGTCGCTCATCCGGCAGGTACCCATCAGATGCCATCCAGGCTGGGAGAAGCGCTCGTCCATCGGCTGGAGATCAAGACTCTTCGCGCCGGCGGCCGTGGCAATCTCCTGCAGCTTCGTACTCCCGAACTCCAGCAGCGACCGAGTGTTCGGGTGCAGGTCGTAGTGGACCTTCGCCCCCGCAAGTCCGCTCGAGTCCCGTACCTGGTCATCGAGGGTCACCCGGTTGGAGGCGACGGGCAGGTCGTCTGCCTGGATGGCACAGAAGACGTGCCGGTCGAAACGCTCCTCGAACGCGGTGTGGTGCCCAACCCCCCATGCCGCTGGTGACACTCCTGTGGTCGCGCCCAGGGCGCTCGAAGCCGGGCCCCAGGCGCCACCGAACGTGATCGTGATTCCGTTGACGAAACCCCGAGAGACGTCGGTGTCGTACCACTCCTGGCAGTACGGCCCAGCGCCGAACGGGCCCTTGTAGTGGCCGGTTGACTCGTTGAACCACATGTCCGCCAACCGGTACCCGTGCGTCATGAAGTGCCGGCCGACCAGGTCATGACTGTTGCCCAGGCCCTGCGGATGGCGCTCCGACGCGGATAGCAACAGCATCCGCGGCGAGCCGATGCCGTTCGCGGACAGGACGACCAGGGGCGCCTTGAGTGCGTGCTGCGTCCCGTCGCGGAGGTCGACGAACTCGACACCTTCGGCGGCCCCGCTGCGTCCGGTGGTAATTCTGGTGACGCGGACGCCCGGCCGCAGGTCCAGCCCG
>JAYTHM010000006.1:0-2169 GCA_043732645.1 Frankiales bacterium | reverse complement strand
CGCCTCGGCCGCGAGCGGCCTTGACCCGGCCGGAACGGGGATGGCCGGCTCGCTCGTCCTCGGCGCGTCGGTGACCGGCGTCGGGCTGGTCGCGATAGGTGTTGGCGCTGTGGCCGGGCAGGTGACGTCCACGTCGCGCGGCGCCAACGCGCTCGGCTCCGTGGTCCTCGGCGTGTTCTACATGCTGCGGATGATCGGCGACCTCGGCGACGGGCGGCTGACCTGGGTCTCGCCGCTCGGATGGGGCCAACAGATGCAACCGTGGGGCGCGAACCGGTGGTGGCCGTTCGTCCTGCTCGTCGGGCTCACCGGCGTGCTGCTCGCCGTGGCGGCCCGACTGGAGGCCCGACGTGACCTCGGTGCGGGCCTGATGCCCGACCGCCCGGGCCCCGCCGGCGTACCCGCTCGGTACGCGACACCGCTAGGCCTAGCACTGCGCCTTCAGCGTGGTCCGATCATCGGCTGGAGCGCCACGATCGTGCTGTGCGCACTGCTGTTCGGATCGGTCATCCAGGCAATGACCAACCTCCTGCACGACGCCGGGTCAATAGCGACGGCGGTGATCGGAGGCACCACCGTTGACGCGCTGTTATCCCTGCTCGTCCTGCTGATCGCCCTGGTCACGACGGTCTTCGCCCTCCAATCTGCGACCACGCTACGGGCCGATGAAGCCAGTGGGATCATCGAGCCCCAACTCGCCGGCGCACTGTCCCGCACCCGGTGGGCCGTCCAGCGACTGCTCATCCCGGCAGTCGGAACGGCAGTCCTGCTGCTCATCGGAGGCGCATCCATGGGCGCGGGCTACGGCTCCCTCATTGGCGACCCGGGGCAGACCAGTCGGCTGGCGCTGGCCGCCCTGGCGTACTGGCCGGCCATCATGGTGCTGGTCGGCGTCGCGGTGGCGCTGTTCGGTTGGCTGCCCCGGCTCGCCATCCCGCTCACCTGGGGCGTTCTATCAGCGATGTTGATCATTGTCCTCATCGGTGACGCTCTCCACCTGCCCGGCTGGCTGCTCAACCTGCTGCCATTCTCGGCGACACCCCACCAGCCGCTCGTGTCGCTGACATGGACACCGCTGGTCACTTTGACGCTCGTCGCCGCCGGACTCATCTGGACCGGCCTCGACCGCCTCGCCCGGCGCGACATACAACCGGCGTGACATAGAACCGGCGTGACGCGAACACGGCAGCTGGCGCGGCCACGGTACCGATGCCGACGACGTGCACGTCGGGATTTGACTAAGACTAAGGCGCTTCCCGCATGACCTGGCCGATGCCATCCACGCCTCCCACGAAGTCGTCACCAACACCCACAGTCCGACCAACGACCCCGACAGGATGAATTCCGCCGGCAAGCCGCGGCATGGGCCGGTTCTCCGGTTGCCGAACGGCTACTGATGCGTGTTGGCCGAGTTCCTCAGCTCGGACTCGCGCTGACCAGATCTTCGTTTGGGGATCGGTCACCAGCACGCTCCGCGTGCCCATGGTCGCGCGACCGTCGACCCGTAGTTAGCTCTTGTTCAGCTCCTGGGTGAGCATCACGAGGATGCCGCTGGGGCCGCGGACATAGGTGAGCTTGTAGACATCTCCGTAGGTGGCTACGCCGCGCAGCGGGTGGCAGCCGTGCCTCGCTGCGATCTCGAGGGCCTCGTCGATGTCGTCGACCGAAAAGGCGACGCGGTGCATGCCGATCTCGTTAGGCCGTGTGGGCTCCGTCTCGATCGCGTCGGGGTGGATGTAGTCGAAGAGCTCGAGGCGACCGTTGCCGTCTGGCGTCTGGAGCATGGCGATTTTGGCGTGGTTGCCGTCGAGGCCGACGGCGGTGTCCGTCCACTCTCCACTGACCGTGTCCCGGCCCAGGACGGTCAGCCCGAGGTCGGTGAAGAAGGCGATCGTCGCTTCGAGGTCACGGACGGTGATGCCGACGTTCTCGAACTTGATGGGCATGTGTTGGACCTTACCGAGCCGCCAGCGATCTGTTCACGGCCGACGCTGCCTCGTGTTCCGAAAGACGATCCCGTTGCGGGTCGGGTCACGCCCACCCATGTCCTCGGGGTACTCGGTACCGCCTGTTCGTGGTTCGGTCAGATGCCCAACCCGAGCCATCCATCATTGATGGGCACCGGTAAGCGGGAGCCCGCCGCGGCCCGCTGCGCTCAACGAAGGGCAG
>JAYTHM010000005.1:0-7452 GCA_043732645.1 Frankiales bacterium | reverse complement strand
GCCCCTCCGCCTCCGGCAGCTGGGACGGCGGCGTGACGCCGTAGAGCGCCGCGCCCGCCAGCAGCGTCCTGCCGACAGCCAGCGCCAGGGGGAGCCCGTCCTCGGTAGCCCGGCCGGCCGCGCCGTACGGCGTGGCATCGACCGTACCCGTCACCCAGCCGTCGGTCGGCGAGGCTCCAATGACCACCGCGTCGCAACCATCGAGGGCCAAGATCGCCTGCTGGCAGGCACTTCGCAGCGCTGTGACGGCCCCACCGAGGGCATCAAGCAACAACGGCGGGGAGGGCACGAAGACCAGGACGCGGACCACTCAGGCCAGCCCGCGCACGTTGACGACCGGCTCGGTCAGCCCCTTGATTGCGTCCACCATCCGCAGCACCCGCAGGGTCGCACCCACGTCATGGGCACGGAAGACCCGCGCGCCCTGCCAAGCGCAGACAGCCGTCGCCGCGAGGGTCCCCTCGAGCCGCTCGTCGGGGACCAGGTCGAGCACCTCCCCCACGAAGTCCTTGCGCGACAATGCCATCAGCACCGGCCACCCGGTCGCGACCAGGTCCGAGGTGCGGGCCGTCAGCTGCAGCGAGTGGCGGGTGTTCTTGCCAAAGTCGTGGCCGGGGTCGATCAGCACCGACTCGCGCGGCACCCCTGCTGCGACGGCCCGCTCCGCAAGTCCGGTCACGGTCGTGACCACGTCCGCGACGACGTCGGGGTAGCTGACCCGATGGGGCCGGGTCCGCGGCGGCAGGTGGCCGGCATGGGTGCAGACGACGCCTGCCCCGAAAGAAGCTGCCACGGCGAAAGTCTCGGGCTCGGGGGCCTCCCACGCGTCGTTGACGACGTCGGCACCGGCAGCCAGGACGAGCTCGGCGACGGACGCGCGGTAGGTGTCTACGCTGATCACGACCAAGGGATGGGCCGCGCGCACCCGCTCGACGACCTCGACGACGCGGTCGGCCTCCTCGGCGGCGCTGACCTCCGCCCCCGGGGCGGCCTTCACGCCACCGATGTCCACGATGTGCGCACCGGCGGCGACGACCTCGTCGACCCGGTCGAGAGCTGCCTGCAGCCCGAAGGTTGCTCCCTTATCGAAGAACGAGTCCGGGGTGCGGTTGACGATTGCCATGACCACGGACGTCTCGGGCAGGACCTTCCCACGGAACCGCAGCACTAGGAGACCCGCTCCCGCGTCAGCGTGGCGACCGGGGGCAACATCGCCAGGCGCACCGGCCAGCTGGTCTCGTCGAACCCGTCAGCCCCCCGGCTGAACTGCACCAGCACCCGACCGGCCGGATCGTCCCCGTGCCGGTCCAGAGCTGCCGCCAGGACCTCCGCGGCCATCCGGCCGAGCGCCGCGTCGCTGTGGTGGCGGTGGTGCCGCTCGCCGATATCCGCCTGGGTCATCGCCTCCAGCCCCACCAGGTCGAGAACATCGACCAGCATGGCGATCTCGAGCCCATACCCCGTGGCGAAAGGTAACCGCGACAGCAAGCTACGACGGGCAGCGAGCTCCCCCGACAAAGGCTGCACGAAGCCTGAGAGGGCCGGCCACCAGGCGTTGAGCAGCGGCCGCGCGAGCATCTCGGTGACCCGACCGCCGCTGCCGTGCTGCAGGACCCCGTCGACGGTCAGGGGTCGGTCGAAGGCGGCCTTGACGAACTGGACCTGCGGCGCGAGCAGCAGCGGGGTGAGCAGTGCCGTCGCGGTGGCCGCACGGGACGGCTCGACGTCCGCGTCCAGGAACACCAGCAGGTCTCCGGTGACCTGCTGCTGGGCCCACCACAGTGCGCCGCCCTTGCCGGCCGGCCGGTGCCCGTGGGCCTGCTCCGGGAGCCGCAGGACGCGCGCCCCGGCCGAGGCGGCACGCTGCGCCGTACCGTCGGTGGAGCCGCCGTCGACGACGACCACCTCATCGACTAGGCCGGCCGCGAGCAGCTCGTTGACCAGAGGCGCGACCACACCCTCGACGGTGCGCTCCTCGTCGAGAGCTGGCACGACGACCGACACGGTCTGCCCAGCCTTGCGCGCCACCAGGTCCGTCACCGGCACGGCCGGCCACGCGGTCCGGCCGCGCCACCAGGGCACGAGGGAGTCAGCCACCTCTTCACCGTAACGGCCGCTGCTAGCGTCGGCCCGGTGACCAGCGGCCAGGGCGTCGACCTCGCAGCTGCTGGCCGCGCGGTCGAGGACCTACTCCGGGCCCTCGGACAGGACCCGACCAGCGAGCACCTACGGCGTACGCCGGAGCGGGTGGCGAAGGCCTTCGAGGAGCTACTGACGCCACACCCGGTCGACCCGACGACCTTCCCCAACGACGAGGGCTACGACGAGCTGGTCGTCGTGCGCGACATCCCGTTCCACAGCCTGTGCGAGCACCACCTGCTGCCGTTCGTCGGCAAGGCGCACCTGGCGTACCTGCCCAGGGACCGGATCCTGGGGCTGTCGAAGCTTGCCCGCGTGGCGGAGCACTTCAGCCGTTCACTTCAGGTGCAGGAGCGGATGACCCAACAGATCGCCAACTGGCTGGAGAGCCAGCTCAAGCCGCGCGGCGTCGGCGTCGTCCTCGAGGCCGAGCACATGTGCATGCGCCTTCGCGGGGTACGCACCCCGGGCACCATGACGGTCACCAGCGCGCTGCGTGGGGCCTTGCGCAACGATGCGCGAACCCGGGGGGAGTTCCTCGACCTGGTCCGCTGACGCGCGCCTCTCAGGCCTGGAAGCGGTACCCCAGCCCGCGCACGGTGAGCAGCCGGGTCGGGTGGGCTGGGTCGACCTCGACCTTGCCGCGCAGCCTCTTCACGTGCACGTCGACGGTGGTGGGATCGCCGCTGTGGCCCGGGCCCCACACCAGGTTGAGGGCCTCCTCGCGACCGACGACCCGGCCATCGCGCCGGATCAGCAGCTCGAGCAGCCCGAACTCCTTGGGCGGCAAGTGGATCGGCTGGTCGCCATGCAGGAAGACGTGCCGGGCCAGGTCCATCACGAAGGGGCCGGCACGCAGCAGCTCACCGGTGACCGGACGGGCCCGCCGACGCAGGACGGCCCGGACCCGGGCCGCGAGCTCGCCGCGGGTGACGCCGCTCGTCACGCAGTCGTCGGCGCCGGCTTCGAGGTAGCGCCCGAGCGGGGTACGCACCTCTCGCAGCGCCACCACGACAGGCACCGACGACAGCTCCCGCAGAGCGCGGAGCTCCTCCAGTGCGGAGGCGGCATCGGTGTGCAGCAGGACCAGGTCGACAGCGCCGCTCTCGACCTGCTGCAGCAGGCCGTTCCTCGGGACCACGAGGACCGCCATCCCTTGGTCACGCAGCCCCTCGACCAGGCTGGAGCGGCCACCCTCGGTAGCGTTGACCAGGACTCTGGGTACGACGACAACCGGTCCGGTGCGCTGCGACGGGAACGACGACGGGATCGGCGGCAGGGGGACAGGTTCGGCGGCGCGCACATGACGAACGTCGCAGGGCAACCATGCGTCAGGGTTGCCGCGGGGTGAACGACACGCGAAGAACCCGAGCCGGGTCTGCATCTTCACGAGGAGCCGGGGGGTTGCACTGTCCCTGACGTGCCCCACACTGCAAGGAGCGACCCACCCACGCAAGGAGCTCCTGTGGCCTCGAAGCTGAAGACGGACCCCGCCAACGACGAACGACGCCAGATCGAGCACGTCCGGGCCGACCTGGTGCTCGAGTTCGCGGCGGTCCCCGAGACGGTGGTCGACGAGCAGGTGACCCTCAATCTCAAGCGCTTTGCCAAGGCGAGGGTCCGGTCCTTCGTGCCGGTCCTCGTACGCCGCGCGGCGCGGGAGCGGCTTCGTCACCTGAACTAGCAAAGTGGGGAGCTACTCGGACTTTCGGTCCTTGAGATACTCCTGAGTGGGGGAACCGCTTGAACCTCAGGCGGGCGTGTCGCGTGATGACAGTTTCGCGCACCCCGTTTCCCGAGAGGGGACGACCATGAGCAAGAACAAGAAGTAGTTCCGCCCCACGACCCTGACGGGGGCGATCACTTCTGCGGGGGAGGCGTTCCGTCCATGTGGTGTTCACTCTTGCCGTGGACCATCAAGGGGTGATCAGCGCATGACGGTGTCCAGCACCGTTCCGTCCGCGACGGCCACCAGTGAGCCGTGGGCCGGCAGCCCTCGCCGGTTCCTCAACCGTGAGGTGTCCTGGCTCGACTTCAACCAGCGCGTGCTGGCCCTCGCCCAGGACGGCCGCACGCCGCTGCTCGAGCGCACCAAGTTTCTTGCCATCTTCGCGACCAACCTCGACGAGTTCTTCATGGTCCGCGTGGCGGGCCTGATCCGTCGGCTCGAGACCGGCCTCGGTGTGCGCAGCGCGGACGGTCTGGGTACTCGCCAGCAACTCGAGCTGATCCGGGCCCAGGCCCGCGACCTGGCGCAGAAGCATGCCCGCACGTTCCTGGACCAGGTGCGCCCTGATCTGGCCGCAGCCGGTATCGAGATCCTGGCATGGGCCCACCTGCCCGCCGCCGAGCAGCTCCGGCTGCACGGCTGGTTCCGCGAGCGGATCTTTCCCGTTCTCACGCCGCTCGCCGTGGACCCCGCGCACCCCTTCCCCTACATCAGCGGACTGTCACTCAACCTGGCGGTCCTGGTCCGCGACCCCCAGACCGGCACCGAGCGCTTCGCCCGCGTCAAGGTCCCTAACAACGTCGGCCGGTTCGTCGAGATCCTCGACGGCCCGCTGGGCACCGCCCGCTACCTGCCGCTCGAGGAACTGATCGGGGTCCACCTGCAACAGCTGTTCCCCGGGCTCGACGTCCTGGCCCATCACGCCTTCCGGGTGACACGCAACGCCGACCTGGAGGTCGAGGAGGACCGCGACGAGGACCTGCTGCAGGCCCTGGAGCGTGAGCTGTCCCGCCGTCGCTTCGGTCCGGTGGTCCGGCTCGAGGTTGGCGAGCACATGGACCCGCATGTCCTCGACCTGCTCGTGCGCGAGCTCGACGTGACGTTGGACGACGTCGTAGCCGTACCGGGGCTGCTTGCCTTGAGCTCGCTGCACGAGCTGTCGGCCGTGGACCGGCCCGAGCTCAAGGACGAGCCCTTCGTCCCGTCCACGCACCCCCGGCTGGTGGACGGTGAACAGCCGGCCGACATCTTCGCCGCGCTGCGCGAGGGCGACATCCTCGTGCACCACCCCTACGACTCCTTCAGCACCAGCGTCCAGCGCTTCCTCGAGCAGGCCGCTGCCGACCCCCAGGTCCTCGCGATCAAGCAGACGCTCTACCGCACGTCGGGTGACTCCCCGATCGTCGACGCCCTCATCGACGCCGCCGAGGCCGGCAAGCAGGTCGTCGTCGTCATCGAGATCACCGCCCGGTTCGACGAGCAGGCCAACATCCGCTGGGCGCGCAAGCTCGAGCGAGCCGGCTGCCACGTCGTCTACGGCCTGCTCGGACTTAAGACCCACTGCAAGGCAGCGCTCGTCGTGCGCCAGGAGGCGGGCGGTCTGCGCCGCTACTGCCACCTCGGCACCGGCAACTACCACCCGCGCACCGCCCGCCTGTACGAGGACCTGGGGCTGTTCACCGCCGACCCCGAGCTCGGCGCCGATCTCACCGACCTGTTCAACGCCCTCACCGGCTACAGCAACCAGACGGAGTACCGCGACCTGCTCGTCGCCCCGCACGGCGTCCGCTCCGGCCTGGTGGAGCAGATCCGCGCCGAGGCCGACCACGCCCGCGCCGGTCGCGTCTCGGGTATCCGGATCAAAGCCAACAGCGTCGTCGACGAGGAGCTCATCGACGCCCTGTACGACGCCAGCCAGGCCGGCGTCCCCATCGAGGTGGTCGTCCGCGGCATCTGCGCGATCCGCCCCGGCGCCCCGGGTCTGTCCGAGACCATCCGGGTCCGAAGCATCTTGGGCCGGTTCCTCGAGCACTCCCGCGTGATGTCCTTCATAAACGGTGGCGACCCGGAGTACTGGCTCGGCAGCGCCGACCTGATGCACCGCAACCTCGACCGTCGCGTCGAGACCCTCGTCAGGGTCAAGGACCCGGCGGTCAAGGAACGGCTCGGGGGCATCCTTGACCGGCTGACCGCCGACGATGTGATCCGCTGGGAGCTCGACGTCGAGGGCACCTGGCACCTGGCTCCCGCTTCAGGCGGGGTCGACGTGCAGAGCGAGATGCTGCGCCGCGCAGCCCGCGAGCAGGGGCCGGTGGCCTAGCCTCGCCTCATGCGCCTGGGAGTGCTCGACGTCGGGTCCAACACCGTTCACCTGCTCGTCGTCGACGCGCACCCAGGCTCCCACCCCGACCCGGTGCGCAGCCACAAGACCGAGCTGCGCCTTGCGGAGCTGATCGGACCTGACGGCCGCCTCGGGGTACACGGGACATCCCTGCTCGTCGAGGCGGTGCGCGACGCGACGCGGGCGGCTGAGGAGGAGGAGGTCGAGGACCTGGTCGCCTTTGCGACCTCCGCCGTCCGCGACGCGGTGGACGGGGCCGAGGTCATCGATGCGGTCCGCGAGCAGACCGGCGTCGACCTCGTCGTCCTGCCCGGCGACGACGAGGCAGCCATGACCTTCCTGGCTGTCCGACGGTGGTTCGGCTGGAGCGCCGGGCGCCTGCTGTGCCTTGACATCGGCGGTGGGTCGCTGGAGATCGCCGCCGGGCGCGACGAAACCCCCGATCTCGCTGTGTCGGTGCCTTTAGGTGCCGGGCGCCTCACCAGGGAGTGGCTGCCTGGCGACCCGCCGTCGCGCAAGGACGTCGCAGCGCTCCGCGAGCACGTGTGGCAGCAGCTGGCACAGGTGATCCCCGCCGTGCAGGCCCAAGGCGTCCCGGACCGGGTCGTGGCGACGTCGAAGACCTTCCGGTCGCTGGCGCGGCTGGACGGCGCAGCACCGTACGCGCTGGGACCTCGGGTGCACCGCCAGCTGAAACGGCGCGGGCTCGAGTCCATCGTCGACCGGGTCGCGCCGATGACCGTCGCCGAGCGGTGTGCCCTACCGGGCGTCTCGGTCTCCCGTGCTCCCCAGCTGCTGGCCGGAGCCCTCGTGGCCCTGGAGGCCTTCACGGCCTTCGGCGTCGAGCGCGTCGACATCTGCCCGTGGGCGATGCGCGAAGGGATCGTCCTGCGGCGGCTGGACTGGCTCGACGAGGAGCTGCAGGACACCGAGTAGCTGCTACCCGTCGGCATGGCTGCTGGGTGGTGTCCTAGTGGTGTGTCTCGCAAATGACTAGTGTCTTGCGCCTGAAATTCGCTCTCTAATTTGCTGGTGTGGTTTATGCCGTCTCGCGGACGTCCCAAGGCAGTGTTGGAGTTGACCGAGGAGGAGCGCGAGCAGCTCCAGCGGTGGGCGCGTCGGCGTAAGTCGTGGCGGGCTTTGATGTTGCGGTCTGGGATTGTGATGGCCTGCGCGGAAGGCAAGGACAACAAGTCCGTCGCGGTGGAGTTGAAGTGTTCGCAGGCGATGGTGGGTAGGTGGC
>JAYTHM010000004.1:0-2170 GCA_043732645.1 Frankiales bacterium | reverse complement strand
TCTACGGCATCGACTTCGCCAGCAAGGCCGAGCTCATTGCCGCGGGGCTGTCGGTCGAGGAGATCCGCGCCTCCATCGGCGCGGACTCGCTGGCCTTCGTCAGCCTCGAGGGGCTGACCGCGGCCAGCGCCCAGCCTGCCGACAAGCTGTGCCGGGCCTGCTTCACTGGCGACTACCCGATCGCCCTGCCCGAGCAGGACGTCATGGGCAAGCATGTCCTTGAGGGAGTCGCTCGCCAGGTGTCGGCGGACGTGCGACCCGCTGACGCGCTGAGCCGGCCGTGACGTCACCGTTGGGCCGGACGAGCTACACCTACGACGCGACCGGCGTGGCGAGGGCGTCCTACGCCGCTGCCGGGGTGGACATCGAGGCAGGCGATCGGGCGGTCGAGCTCATGAAGAGCAAGGTCGCGCGGGCGACCCGGCCCGAGGTGGTCGGGGGGCTCGGTGGCTTCGCGGGGCTGTTCCGCCTGGACACCGCGAAGTACCGCGACCCGCTGCTGGCCTCCTCGACCGACGGAGTCGGCACCAAGCTGGCGATCGCCCAGGCGATGGACAAGCACGACACCGTCGGCATCGACTTGGTGGGCAAGGTCGTCGACGACCTGGTCGTGTGCGGCGCCGAACCGCTGTTCATGCAGGACTACATCGCCGTCGGACGGGTCGTGCCCGAGCGGGTCGCCACGATCGTCGGGGGCATCGCCGAGGGGTGCCTGCGGGCCGGGTGCGCCCTGGTCGGTGGGGAGACCGCGGAGCACCCCGGCCTGATGGCCGACGACCACTACGACATCGCCGGGACCGGCGTGGGGGTCGTGGAGGCGGACAGCGTCCTTGGGGCCGACCGCGTCCGTGTGGGTGACGTCGTCGTGGCGATGGCGTCATCCGGCGTACACAGCAACGGCTTCTCCCTCGTCCGGCACGTGCTGCTGAACGGCAGCTCCCGGCTGCACCTCGAGGCGGTCGTCGAGGAGTTCGGGCGGACCCTCGGCGAGGAGCTTCTCGAGCCGACCCGGATCTACTCCCAGGACTGCCTGGCGGTGATCGCTGAGACCGAGGTGCACGCCTTCGCGCACGTCACCGGTGGCGGGTTGGCCGCCAACCTCGCCCGGGTGCTCCCGGAGCACCTGTCGGCGCAGCTCCACCGGTCCAGCTGGACCCCGCCGGCGGTTTTCGCGCTGGTGCAGGCGCGCGGCCGGGTCGAGCAGGCCGAGATGGAGCGGACCTTCAACATGGGCGTCGGGATGGTCGCCGTCCTCCCCGGGCAGGACGTCGACCGGACCCTTGCCTTGCTCACCGCCCGCCACGTCCCGTCGTGGGTGATCGGCGAGGTCGTCGCCGGGGACGGCAGTGCGGTGCTCCACGGGACTCACCCTGGGGCCCATCCCGCCTGACCGAAACGCTCAGCGGTCGTCCTCGTCGTCGTCGAGGTCATCGTCCTGGCCGGCGGTGGACAGGCCACCAGGCACCGTCGACGCTGCGAGCTCTCGCTTGAGGGCCTCAGGGTCCAGACTGCCGCTGCTGTACTTCAGCTCGCGCGCGACCTTTGTCTGCTTGGCTTTGGCACGGCCGCGCCCCATGGCTCGACCCCCTCGACACTGGTACCGGCAGGTGAGACCTCGCGGTGCGAGACCTGGCTTGTCAATCTACAGGGTCGGCGGGGGGTGGACACCCCAGACCGCACCGGACCCGTCCGCTCCGCTCGACCGACGTACGAGGTGCGCCCGTCCGCGGGGGGGCTAGGGAGGGGCACAGGTTGTTCGTGGTGTCTGGCTGTCACCACCCACCCCGGCGAACGACGTACGACCCGCGCCCCATCAAAGGGCCCATTGCCCAGGCGCAGCTCGGACGTTGGTGGGTGAGTCGGGGCGCGGCTCGAACATGGGAAGGCGAGTCGGGGCGCGGCTCGAACATGGGTGGACGAGTCGGGGCGCACCTTGAACCTGGGTCGAGGAGCGAGGGGAGCTGACGTACGCCCTGCTGGCGACGGGCGTGCCGGTCGAGCGCGCTGCCCGACCTCGGCTCCGGGCCGGGGCGAACGACCCCGGCCGCGCTCGCTGTGGCGCGGACTAGGAGCGGTCGGGGAGCAGGAAGCTCCGCAGCCGTCCGACGTCGGCCATCCGGCGCTCGGCGATGCGGTCAGCGGCCACGGCCGGGGGGACGCCCTCGGCGTC
>JAYTHM010000003.1:0-2173 GCA_043732645.1 Frankiales bacterium | reverse complement strand
CCCAGATCTGCACGGGCCGCAGCCCCTGGGCCCGCATCCGCGCGCGGTACGCGCTCACTCGCTCTCGTACGGCCATGCCGCCACGTTACATGTAACGGTCCTGCCGAGGCAAGACCAACGCCCCCAACTGCCGCAGGGCGCTCGACGGTAGGGCTGCCGGCCGGGAGACCGGATAGGCCAGATGCGGTCGTGAACCATGTAGTACTCCCACCGGCCCTTGTGCCGGCATCCGCGCCTGCCGGTGCACGGCGCGGTGTCAATCCCGCAGTCCAGGCAGGGGGCAGCAGTAGCTGGCATAGGTAGATGCTGCCGCGAATCCGCTAGATGCGGCGCTGGAACGCTGAGTTGATTGCGAGGTTGGGTCGATGTAGCTCCATCCTCAACGTCCGCTCACTGCGCGAGTCGCGCTTGTGGCAGCGAGCGCGCCGTACTTCCGCGCGCCTCACCGACGGCCAGCTTGGGCGCCGTCTGCATGAGGCTCAAGCGTCCGGTCGGTCCGCCGTTGGGAGAGCTTGGCGCGCTCGAGGCGCTGTAGGAGGCTGACCTTGCGGGTGTGCCGTTGATGCAGGTCCCGGAGTCGCTGGTCGAACGCGTCGCGACGGTCCTCCCGCTCGCTGACCGCTCGCAAGTCGCTCAGAAGCGTGATCGCTTCGTCGTACCTCGCGGGCTGGCGCGCCTCGATGGCGAGGTCCACCTGAGTCCAGGCCTGTTCCTGCCGCGCCGCCAGGTCGTGAGGTGCTGCTCGCGCGCGGCCGCCTGGCTGCGCGCGCGACTGGCTTGGACCTCTGCGCGGCGCTCAGCGGCGCGCCGCTTGCGACGCTCGCACGCCTGCCGGGCCGCGTCCTGCAGCTCGGCGACCGTGCGGGTGCCCTCACGCACAACGACGGCGTCGGTCTCGGCGCGGAATCGACCGGCCAACTCCCGGCTCACGTCGAGCTCGCCGCTCACCAGACGAACGAGCAGGTCCTCCTTGTCCCGGGCGGGTAGCCGGGCGACCCAACGCCTCGCATCCCCAGCAGAACGATCCATCGACGTCAGGGGCTCGCTCGCCTCGGCCGCCGCCGACACCAGGTCGTCATCCAGGCGCAGGAACTCCACGACAACGCGAAGCGGATCGCTCAGTTCGCGAAGACCCGCCGGAACGGGGGGCTCGATCTCGGCCTCCTCCAGCACCCCGGCGTCCACCGACAGCAGCCAAGCCAGGTAGAGCAGCCGGCGGTCACCTCCCGCCAACTCTGAGCGCACCGAGACGATCGAGTCGAGCGACTGCTCAGCGCTGTCGTCCCAATAGTCCTCGTCCGTCTCGGTCGTTAACGACACGATCACGCTGTCGCCGGACGCCCACGCGCAGCAGGTGTCAGTCGCGCAGTAGCGCTGGACGACCTCGCTGTCGAGCACTGACGACGGCATCTTGAACATGAGCTGCCGTGTCCCCCAGTTGGTCAGGTACAAGAACGCGTCGAAGTGCGATGCCATGAGTGCCCGCGGGTCGCTCCGCAGGTCGCCCCACTCGTAGGTGTTCACGAACCGCGTCGGGGTGATTCGAGCACGCGAAGACACCGCGCGGAGTTCCTGCTGTGCGCGGGCGTCAAGCCGGCGATCGATGGCGAGGAACTCGTAGTACTGGTACTCGCTCACGGCCGGCGCCTCCTGCACTCACATTCGATCGGCTGACCGTAGGGCCGTCCGCCGACACCCGGCTGGTCTGCCCCGATCAGGCACACCAACCGCCGCACGTCCGCTTCCGCAGAGCGCGCACCTCGCGGGCCAGCGACCGTCATTAGGCTTGCTCTGGTCGCAGAGCTCGAGCTGATGATGCCGTCAGCCAGCACCGACTACCCGTGGGTCGTTCGCTCGTCGATCCAGATCTCCTCCGCGAAGCGTTGTCGAGTTTGCGCATGAACCGTGTCAACGGCCCGGGGCCGGCCAGGATCTCGGCCGGCCTGTCGTACGCGACTCGTGGCCCTTAAACCGCACGAGTCAGACGACCTCCAGGCCGGACACGCCGAGACATCGGCAAGATCCACGGTTAGGCCCGCGGCCTCACCGTGGCAGACCAGATTGGAGGTACCCGGAGCAACCCGGAGCAGCGCACCCCCTCCGACCTGCGGTAACGTCACAGCCGCTGGTGAGAGTCACCTTCCAAGCGGTTTCAAGTCCCCCCTCGGACACC
>JAYTHM010000002.1:0-2174 GCA_043732645.1 Frankiales bacterium | reverse complement strand
GACCGCCGCCCACTACGCCAAGCTCAACGAGGCCTTCGCTATCGGCGGCGCCGACCTGCTGGTCAAGACGATCGAGGGCCTGACCGGCCTGCCGGTCGACCACTACGTGCAGGTCAACTTCGACGGCTTCCGCAAGATCGTCGACGCCGTTGGCGGGGTGACGCTCTGCGTCGGGACCACCCGCTCCGATAAGGACTCCGGCGACAACCTCACCGCGGGCACGCACACCGACGTGTCCGGCGCCGTGGCACTCGCCTTCGTACGCGACCGCAAGGGCCTGGCCGCCGGTGACTTGGCACGGATCGCCGACCAGCAGTACTTCATGGCGCAGGTCCTGAAGAAGGTGCTGGCGGCTGGCACGCTCGCCAGCCCCGTCCGACTCACCTCGCTGCTGAACGCGACGACTGAGTCGCTGACGGCCGACAAGAGCTTTGGCCTGTCGCAGTTAAGGACGCTCGCCTCCCGGTTGAGCAACCTTGACGGCAGTCACGTGACCTTCGTCGTCCTGCCCGTGCTCAATGCCGACGGGCGCCGGGTCATCCACGGACTGAGCTCCAGCGTGGTGCTGCTCGACCAGGACAAGCTGCCCGCGGCGTTCGATGCCGTCGAGGGCAAGGTGACGACCCCCGCTCCCCAGCCTTCCGTCACCGCAATCAGTACCCCGAGCTCGACGCCGACGCCAGCGCCGACCGTCAAGGCCACCACCGCGAAGGCGACGACCTGCGCGGTATGACCCTGCGCAGGGACAATGGCGAAATGAATGACGCCTTCGTCGTCGGGTCCGGTCCGAACGGCTTGACCGCTGCCGTCGTCCTGGCCGAGGCCGGGCTGCGGGTCACCGTCCTGGAGGCTGCCGACCAGATCGGTGGTGGCACGCGTACATCCGAGCTGACCGTGCCCGGCTTGCTCCACGACCACTGTTCGGCGGTGCACCCCATGGGGGTGGCGTCGCCGGTGCTCCGCGAGCTCGGACTCGACCTGGAGTGGCTCTGGCCCGAGGTCGACCTCGCCCACCCGCTTGACGGCGGCACGGCCGGAGTGCTGCTGAAGTCGCTTGGAGACACAGCCTCCGGCCTCGGCGTCGACGGCGCTGCCTGGCGCTCGCTGTTCGCGCCGCTGTCCGAGGGCTTCGACGCCCTCAACGACGACATCCTTCGGCCGGTGCTGCACCTGCCGTCGCACCCGTTGCTGCTGGCGCGCTTCGGGTCCAGGGCCCTGCTTCCGGCTTCGGTGCTCGCCCGCCGGTGGACGACCGACGAGGCCCGGGCGTTGTTCGCCGGTGTCGCCGCGCACGCCTTCCGGCCGCTCACGTCCCCCTTCACGTCGGCCGTCGGCCTGGCCCTCGGGGCGGCAGGGCACGCCTATGGCTGGCCGGTCGCGCGGGGTGGCTCCCGAGCCGTCACCGACGCCCTCGCGACCCGGCTGCTCGCCCTTGGCGGAACCATCGAGACCGGGTCGCCGGTGCGGTCCCTGGCGGAGCTTCCGGCCGGTGCACTGACGTTGCTCGACGTGTCGCCCCGCGCTGCGGCCGACCTCGCGGGTGACCGGCTGCCGCCCAGGGTGGCGCGGGCCTACCGCCGCTACCGCTACGGTCCCGGCTCGTTCAAGGTGGACCTCGCCGTCGAGGGTGGGATCCCCTGGGCCGCAGAGGCTTGCCTCCGGGCCGGGACCGTCCACCTCGGGGGCAGCTTCGAACAGATCGCCGCTGCTGAGCAGGACGTCGTCGCCGGCCGGATGCCTGACCGGCCCTTCGTCCTGGTGGCCCAGCAGTACCTCGCCGACCCCAGCCGGTCGGCGGGCGACGTGCACCCGGTGTGGGCCTATGCCCACGTCCCCAAGGGCTGGGATGGCGATGGCGCTGAGGTCATCTTGCGCCAGTTGGAGCGCTTCGCGCCCGGGACCCGCGACCGAGTCGTCGGGATGGCCACCCGCAGCCCGGCCGGTTTCGAGGTTTACAACGCTAACTACATCGGCGGCGACATCGGCACGGGGGCCAACGACCCCTGGCAGCTGGTGATCAGGCCGCGGTTGGCCGTGAACCCCTACAGCACGGGGATTGCTGGGGTCTACCTCTGCTCGGCGGCGACTCCGCCGGGAGCCGGGGTGCACGGTATGTGTGGGGCCAACGCTGCCCGCTCCGCGCTGAAATACCTGGGACATCAAGCGGGGTCGCT
>JAYTHM010000001.1:0-2185 GCA_043732645.1 Frankiales bacterium | reverse complement strand
GCCGCGACTGGCAGCAGCTCGATCAGGATCTCTTCGGTGCCGTACGCCGAGGAGCTGATGCAATCGGGCGCCAGCACACCAAGCGCAATCGGGGTACTAAGTCGTTCCTCATTGAGTTGATCGTTGGTCAACGGCGCACCCAGCAACCGCCGTTTCAACCGGTAGCCCAACCGCTCCGGCAGATACGTCTCGTGCTGAGGTTCAGGGATACTCACGCGACCGCCTCCAGTTCAACAACCCCACCCCGGTGGCAGTGCGTGCAGTCTGCCGCAGCAGGCGGCACCTGCCTACCGCTGATGGCGGCAGGAACAGTGCCTAGACGATGCAGAGGTGCCCGGGTGTCGGGCTCGGGCCTGACGTGAGATAACTGGCTGTGGTGGAGATAGGCCAGTACCGCGGTGACCCGCGGCCCGAAGGGCACCGGCGCCTGCACCCCCACCGGCGCGACCCTGGTCGGGCGGGCACCACACCGGCACGCCCGGGTGATCATCTGATGCTCAGTCACCACGACCACGGTCGGGGGGAAGGTCGAAGACCTGCCGACGTTCGATCCCGACCTCCACGGCCTGGGTGGACGGGTCGTCAGGACCAGCGCAGCACGCGGGCTCGTGCCGAACGGTGACGTCCGGTGATCTGCGTCGTGCCGCCTCCTGGGCAGATGGGGAGCCCGGAGGCTGTGACGCTCAGCGGTAGCGAGAGGGCGAGCGAGCCTCGGGCCGCTGTGGAGCCTGCCTCTCTAGCAGTTCGTCTACCGCCAGATCGGCTACCTCGTGGTCATCCAGTCCGCCGTCAGCGCCCTGGCCGGCATCCACCTGCCCTGGCAGAAACTCCACCGCACCGGCGACATCACCGCACCGCCTAACCGCGCTCCCGCTCACCGGTTGAAGGTTCTGACGTCGTCAAGATCTCTCCGGGCCGGGCTCAGCCCGACGCGGTCACTAGTGCGATGCCTGCGCTACCGGCGAGGTACATGCCGACGGCCAAGCCCCACGGCGATGATGACCCTGTGCTCAGCACGATCAGCAGCAGACCGCTCAGGACCGCCACCCACGCCAGTGCCCGCCAGGCCGCCGTCCAGTGAGATCGGTGCGGAGCCGGACCCCCGGCGAGCAAGGGTGACAGGCGCGCCATCCAGACGGGGTCGTCCAGGAGCAGTTCCTGTTTGAGCAGCCAGGACCCGTCGGTCTCGGTCGCTCAGCACGAAAACCCCGCGGCCTGTACTCGACGCAGCTCTCGTGTCCACCTGTGGAACCTCGACACCGTTGCCCCCTTCTCGGAAGGAGCGCCTCGCCGCGACGGGTCTGGCCACGGGAGCTCACCACTATCCCGACCGTAGACCTCACAGGTCGGTCGGAATAGACCGCGACGGCAGCATCTGGTGCCGCACAGTCCAAGGAGTGCTCCACGAGGGTTTCCCCAGCCAGCCAGCCAGCGGCGTGCTCCACGCATGACGCATACGGTTCATCCAGATCACCAGGGCGAGGCTCTCACATTGCAGACCTTCATACGGCTGCCGAAGGCGGTACGCGCGCACCAGCGGTGGTCAACACCGCAGCGAGGACTTGGGCCTCGTGACATCCACGCGGGGGAGACGTACGTTGCGCTGGTGAACCCCACCGGGTGGCGTTTGACTCCAGCGCACCAGCGACGAGCCGGATGGCTGCTGCTCACGTGCTCAGCTCTGATCGCTAGCGCAGGTTGTGGTGGTAGCGCGACGAAGGCAGGCAACGCCGCGCCACCAGCGACCACCAGTTCGGCGTCCACGAGCCCGGCGGACAGGACCGCCAGCCCGGGCGCCGGCTCGGCGCTCACGGGCGTCGATTCGTGCACGCTGCTCACACCCGCGGACTTCGCCGCGGCAACAGCAGCAGTTTTGGTCTCGCAGTACCCCTCCTCGACGTACACGCTCAGGACGGTCCCGACCAAGACGGACGTCGGGCCAGCCGACGACCAGCACTCGGCCTGCACCTATCACTTCACCGGAAACCCAGGGACGGTGGGCGAAATTACCCTGGATGTGATGACCGCCGCCGAGTACAAGACCCTCGGGCTGTACGACACCCCCAAACCAATCAGCAACCTCGGAGACGAGGCGGCAGTCTTCGGCACCCGACCAGCCTTCCTCAAGGGCCCGCACGCAGCCCTGATCGCCAACTCCTCAGGCAGCGTCGCGTTTGCCACCGCC